>JAGAMQ010000116.1 GCA_017624645.1 Oscillospiraceae bacterium | reverse complement strand
ATCACGGCGGTGATACGGCCGGCGGATGCGCGGCGGCAGGCGTCGATCATAACCAGCAGCTCCATCAGATTGTTGTTGACGGGCTTGCAGGTGGACTGGATCAGGAAAACGTCGGCACCGCGGACGGTTTCATTCAGAGAAACGGAAACCTCACCGTCAGCAAAAGTTTTGACCTCGCCCAGACCGAGAGCAAGACCCAGCTCTTTGCAGACAGTTTCCGCAAACTTGGGGTTGGAATTACCACAGAAAATCTTGATGTTATCACCGTATGCAATCATCTATGAAATACCTCGCTTCATTCTTCTTTATCTCCCGTCAGACGGTACTGACAGCTTTACCGGAATATTATACCACTACTGACACAGAAAAAGCAACACCAAAGCGCATAAAATAGCAGACAAATAATCAAAAAGTTTTTGTCTTTTCTTGTTGGAAAGGACCAAGGGTGCTGGAACCGGGGGAAACGAAATTTTGTTTGGATTTGTGCTTGTGTATGTGCTGATTTTGTGATATACTAAAGAATAATGAAATTTTATTTGGAGAGCAGCCATGAATGATAAATTGATTATAAAAGGTGCCCGGGAAAACAATCTGAAAAATATCGACCTTACAGTGCCGAGAGATAAGCTTGTGGTTTTTACGGGCCTTTCCGGTTCAGGAAAATCCAGCCTTGCCTTTGACACCATCTATGCAGAGGGGCAGCGCCGGTATGTGGAAAGCCTCAGCTCCTACGCAAGGCAGTTCCTGGGACAAATGGATAAACCGGATGTGGATTCTATTGAGGGACTTTCTCCAGCGATCTCCATTGACCAGAAGACCACCTCCAAGAATCCCCGGTCTACCGTGGGTACTGTTACGGAAATCTACGATTACCTCCGTCTCCTGTGGGCACGGGTAGGTATACCCCATTGCCCCAAATGCGGCATGCAGATCCGCCGTCAGACCATCGATCAGATCGTGGACAGAATCGAGGCGTTGGGTGAGGGAACCCGATTTGTGATCCTTGCCCCCTTGGTTCGGGGAAAAAAGGGCGAGCATACCAAGATTTTTGAGGATGCGCGGAAATCCGGTTTTGCCCGTGTCCGGGTGGACGGGATCCTTTACGATCTCAATGAGCAAATACCCTGCGAAAAAAATAAAAAGCATACCATTGAGCTTGTGGTGGACAGACTTGTGATCCGTCAGGGGCAGCATCGCCGGCTTACGGATTCCGTGGAAACAGCCTGCCATCATTCCGGTGGACTTGTGACGGTGCAGCTGCCGGACCGTGAGGAGGAGATCTCTTTCTCCCAGAATTATGCCTGTGAGGATTGTGGGATCAGTCTTTCGGAATTGGAACCGAGAATGTTCTCCTTTAACAACCCCTCCGGCGCGTGTCCCACCTGTACCGGGTTGGGCTTTCGGCTTGTAGCAGATGAGGACCTGGTGATACCGGACAAGAATAAATCAATTTTTGAAGGGGCGATTCAGGCATCCGGATGGAGCAGCGCCCGGACGGATTCTGTATTCCGTATGTATTTTGAAGCTCTGGCCCAAAAATATCACTTTTCCCTGACGGCACCGGTGAAGGATCTTTCCCCGGAAGCCATGGATGTGATCCTGAACGGTACCCGTGGGGAAAAGCTTCGTATGACCTACAATCGGGGCAACGGCATGGGCGTACTGGAGCAGCCCTTTGAGGGGATTCTCAATAACATCACCCGTCGTTTCCGGGAAACCCAGTCTGATGCGGCCCGGAAAGAGCTGGAGGAATGTATGGCGACAGCTCCGTGCCCTGACTGTCACGGTAACCGACTTTCGGAAATTGCCCGTGCCGTTAACGTGGGGGGTATGGGGATCATGGATTTCTGCCATATGAGTGTCCGCCAGGAACTGGAATTTATGGAGAACCTGAAGCTGGAGGGGAACATGGCGGTGATCGCAGAGCAGATCGTTCGTGAGATCAAAAGCCGTCTGCAATTCCTGGTGGATGTGGGACTGGGATACCTGACCCTTTCCAGAGGGGCTGCGACCCTTTCCGGTGGCGAAAGTCAGCGGATCCGCCTGGCCACCCAGATCGGCTCTTCCCTGATGGGTGTGCTGTATATTTTGGACGAACCCTCCATTGGCTTGCATCAGCGGGATAATGACAAACTGTTGGAGACCCTGCGCCGTCTGCGGGATCTGGGCAATACCTTGATCGTTGTGGAGCATGACGAGGATACCATGCGCGCCGCCGATTATATCGTAGATGTAGGCCCCGGTGCGGGAAGCCGCGGGGGACAGATCGTGGCAGCCGGCTCATTGGAAGAGATCCTTTCGGAACCCGATTCCATCACGGGACAGTATCTTTCCGGTGTCAAAAAAATTCCCGTTCCCTCCTGCCGCAGGACCGGTAACGGAAACAGCCTGCGGATTTACGGTGCTGTTGAGAACAACCTGAAAAATGTAGATGTGGAGATCCCCCTTGGAACCTTGACCTGTGTGACAGGTGTTTCCGGGTCCGGTAAATCCAGCCTTGTGACGGAAGTGCTGAATAAGACACTTCTGGGAAAGCTAAACCATGCCAGAACAAGGCCCGGCATGTGTCGCTGTATAGAGGGTATTGAGCACTTGGATAAGGTCATCGACATTGACCAAAGCCCCATCGGTAGAACGCCCCGATCCAATCCTGCTACCTATACCGGTCTGTTCAATGATATTCGTGATCTGTTTGCCTCTACAGCAGATGCCAAGATGCGGGGCTACGGACCCGGGAGATTTTCCTTCAATGTCAAAGGTGGCCGCTGTGAAGCGTGTAACGGCGACGGCCTTGTGAAGATCGAAATGCATTTCCTTGCGGATGTGTATGTACCTTGTGAAGTGTGCCGGGGACAGCGATACAACCGGGAAACCCTTGAGGTGCTGTACAAGGGCAAAAATATTGCACAGGTTTTGGATATGACGGCGGAAGAGGCACTGGAATTTTTTGAGAATCTGCCAAAGATCCGCAGGAAGGTGCAAACCCTTGTGGAGGTTGGTCTTGGGTATGTGAAGCTTGGTCAATCCAGCACAACACTCTCCGGCGGTGAAGCACAGCGGGTCAAGCTGGCCACGGAACTGGCCAGAGTGGCCACCGGAAAAACCATCTATATTTTGGATGAACCCACCACAGGACTCCATGCAGCGGATGTCCACAAACTCATAGATGTGCTTCAGCAGCTTGTGGATGCCGGCAATACAGTGCTGGTGATCGAACACAATCTTGATGTGATCAAAACTGCCGACTATCTGATCGATTTGGGACCGGAGGGCGGCGATGAGGGCGGTCATATCGTAGCTACCGGCACACCGGAGACGGTGGCACAGGTGTCCGAGAGCTATACCGGTCAGTATTTGAAGCGATATCTGTAAAGGAATACCCTGCCTGTAAAACAGGCAGGGTAGCGGTCAATTTTCGTATTCTTCTGCAGACAGTACATCCGATAGCTCCATAAGACAAACATCCTTGCCCCCTGTATCATCCACAAAGATATGGGGCTGTGAGACAACGGGGTGTGCCGGAGAGCGCTTAGCGATGGTAAGGGTAAAGCGCAGAGTCTCGCTGCCGGGCTGGTCTACAAGAAGGGTGCCTGCGTGGGCAGCGGCAACGGAACGGATCATTGGGATGCCAAGGCCGATGCCGTGTTCGCCCGGCTCCACCATGGGTGTGCGCTTATACCGGAAGAATATGGTTCCCAGCAGCTCAGGTGTGATATTTTGGCAGGTGTTTTCCACCCGGAGCACCAGTCGGCTGCTCTGTATTTCAAGGTCAGTGCGAATGTTGCTTTCCTTGGGAGAATACTTGGCGGCATTGGAGATCAGATTGTACACAGCCCGTTCCAGCATACTCCGGTCTGCCCATGTTACCATAGGTGCGGTAGGGCGCTTGCACAGGAGTGTGCGTCCGGCAGAGGCCAATTGTGCCTGTGCAGTTTCCAAAGCTTCCCAAATTACTTCGGCGGCATCCACAGTTTCCATACGATAGGTTCTGTCTGCATAGTCCTGTGCATCAGACATGTTTCCCAGCATCCGCAGGATCTGCATCAAAGCCTTGTTCAAATGGCCGGTCAATTCTCTTTGAAAACGGTTGGAATTGGCCAGAAGCAGCTCTGCCGAAGTGGTGACCTGACTCAGGGGTTGACGCAACTGAGAAGCGGCCAGGGCCAATGCGTGGAGTTTGGAGGAATCACCCTCTTGCGTGTCCAGGTGGAAAATATCATAGTTGTCCGTCCGGATTACGGTGGCAAGGAAGTCTGTATTGCGAATGGATAGAGTAAGGCTCAGACAGCCGCTGCCCAATTGCCTGTAGATATCTCCACCGGTGGTGAGAAACTCGTAAATAGGCGTGTCTTGGGAGATATCCAGCTGCATGGCTGCCTGATTTCTATGGGTGATGATCCCGTTTTGTACCAGAAACACGGGATAAGGAAACATGTGTATCATGGAAATGGTGCTGTTTATCTGTTCCATCAGGCTCCTCCTTGCAGATTATCATGTGCAGTTTTTCTAAAAAATTGCATCGACAAATTTCGACATTGGTATGATTACCTTTATTGTATCGAATCTTGTGAAAAAAGCAAGGAATATTATTTATTGTGATGAAGAGGTGATATATAAATGGCTTTACATGATGGTCATCGTGAAAGAGTCCGTCAGCGATTCCTGAAGGAGGGTCTGGATGGCTTTAACGATCATCAGGTGTTGGAGATGCTGCTGTTTTACTGTGTATCCCGGAAGGACACCAACCTTTTGGCCCATCAGCTCCTTGACGAGTTTGGGTCATTGGCACAGGTTTTGGAGGCTTCCCCGGAAGCATTGAAAAAGGTGCCGGGGGTAGGTGAAAGTGTTGCTACATTTATCTCCTTTTCTTCGTCGTTGGCCCGTTATTATATGGTAAACCGTTCCCAGCAGGAGCCGATCATTCTGGATTCCCTGGAAAAATGCGGTGCCAGACTGCAGCCGCACTTTGTCGGTAGACGGAATGAGTGTGTTTATATGCTTTGTCTTGACGGAAAATGTAAATTTCTTGCCTGTAAGATGATCGGTGAGGGGAGCATCAATTCTGCCGCAGTGCCCATCCGGAGGATCGTTGAGGTTGCCCTTCACACCAATGCGTCTACAGTAGTTTTGGCACATAATCATCCCAGCGGACTGGCACTGCCCTCCAAGGAGGATGCGCAAACCACCGGCTTGGTGGCAAATGCACTGCGGGCAGTGGACGTTGTGCTGTGGGATCATATGATCTTTTCAGAAAACGAATATGTTTCTATGGTTCATTCCAACATTTACAACAGGTATGATCATTTGCTCAATAAGGGGTGACGGATATGAAATTGATCACTTGCGTAGAGGACCGGTTTGGACTTTTGTATAACCGTCGCCGCGTCAGCAGGGACCGTGGGGTTACGGAAAAAATTTCTGCCCTGCTCTCCGGTGGAGTTCTCTGGGTGGATCCGTATTCTGCTGAGTTATTTTCCCCGATGATAACACCAAGGATGGATGAAAAATTTTTGGAAATGGCGACAAAGGAGGATTACTGCTTCCTTGAGAACAGGGACATTCGTCCTTATGTGTCCCGGGTGGACGAATTGATCCTGTTTCGTTGGAATCGTAGATACCCCTATGATCTTGCCTTTCCCTTTGAAGAATGTTTTGGGAATTGGAACCTGGTCAGTCGTGAAGATTTCCCGGGAAATTCTCACGATCCTATTACATTGGAGGTGTATCATCCGTGAAGAAACAAGGAACCGTGTGGATGGTCGTTATTGTGCTTGTTGTTCTGGCCGGTACAATGTTCTTCCGACAGACACCCCGGCAGCCGCAGCCTGCCCTCCCGGAAAATTGGACAGTTCCCCAGTTTTCCGGAGAGCCTTTTGTTCCGGTCAATTCCAATGTGCCTGCCCTTACCCAGGAGGAAATCCGCAAAGAGGGGTTTGAAAACTATTCCCCCCTGGACAGCCTTGGCAGATGCGGTGCTGTAATTGCCTGCGTCGGCAGAGAAACGATGCCCACTGAGGATCGGGAGGGGATCGGTCAGGTGAAACCTACCGGTTGGCAAACGGTGAAATATGATTTTGTGGATGGAAAGTATTTGTATAACCGCTGTCATCTCATCGGTTTTCAGCTGACGGGTGAAAATGCAAATGAACGAAATCTGATCACCGGTACCCGGTATCTGAACATGGAAGGCATGCTTCCCTTTGAAAATATGATTGCGGACTATGTAAAGGAAACCGGCAATCATGTGATGTACCGTGTGACACCCGTTTTTGAGGGCGACGATTTGTTGGCAAAAGGTGTTCTCATGGAGGGACTTTCCGTGGAGGACGCGGGTGAGGGAATCTCCTTTTATGTATTTGCTTTCAATAATCAGCCTGGTGTGACCATCAACTATGCCACCGGCGAAAGCGTTGAGGAGGCACAGGAGGAAACTGGCAAGATGGAGCTTTATGTTCTTAATACCAACTCCCGTAAATTCCATAGAAAAGACTGTAAGTTGGCAAAGGACATTAAAGAGAGTAACCGGCAGGAGGTTGAATCCACCCGGCAGAAAATGGTGGCACAGGGATATGCGCCCTGTGGCAGCTGTGCTCCATAATCTGGAGCGAAAAAATATTTTTCAAATACATCGAAAGTAAAGGCGAATCCGTTATTGAGATAAAATCTGAAATGGATCACATACCTTTTTGTTTACATGCAAATGTGGTATAATACGCAAAAATGCTGAAAAGGCTATGGAAGAGGGGAGGAATAAAATGGACCGTTTTCAATTGGTATCTGAATTCAAACCGTCGGGAGATCAGCCGGAGGCTATCGAAAAACTGGCCTTTGGCTTGGAAAACGGTTTGAGGGAGCAGGTGCTCCTTGGCGTGACCGGATCCGGAAAGACCTATACCATGGCGTCGGTCATCGCAAAGTTGAACCGCCCTACGCTGGTGTTGGCACATAACAAAACCCTTGCGGCACAGCTCTGCTCTGAATTTCGGGAGTTCTTTCCCAATAATGCTGTGGAATACTTCATTTCCTATTATGATTACTATCAACCGGAAGCATATATTGCCCACACGGATACCTATATCGAAAAGGATTCCTCTGTCAATGAGGAGATCGATCGGCTGCGCCACAGTGCCACCTCCGCGTTGTTTGAGAGGCGCGATGTGATCGTGGTGTCCTCCGTCAGCTGCCTGTACGGATTGGGAGATCCCATTGACTATAAGAGCATGGTCATCTCTCTGCGGGTGGGACAGGAACGCCCCCTGGATGAGATTCTGAGGAAGCTTACGGAGATCCGTTATGAGCGAAATGATATCGATTTTTCCAGAAACAAGTTCCGTCTTCGGGGAGATACCCTTGAGGTGTACCCGGCTTACTGGTCCGGCAGAGCCATCCGTATAGAATTCTTTGGGGATGAGGTGGACAGGATCTCCGAGATCAATGCCGTATCGGGAATGGTGGAGCGGTATGTGGATCATGTGGCGATTTACCCCGCCAGCCACTATGTTGCATCCCGGGAAAAGCTGGAACGGGCGATGGCAGATATCCGCAGAGAGTGTGATGAGCAGGTTGCGTGGTTTCGCGCCCATGACAAGCTGGTAGAAGCCCAGAGGATTGCCCAGCGAACCAATTATGATCTGGAAATGCTTACAGAGATCGGTTTTTGCAGCGGTATCGAGAACTATTCCCGTGTGATTCAGGGCAGACAGCCCGGAACACCGCCAACCACCTTGCTGGACTACTTCCCGGAGGATTTTCTTCTGTTTATGGATGAAAGCCATGTGACCCTTCCCCAGTGCAGGGCGATGTACGCCGGTGACCGCAGCCGCAAGGATGCACTGGTCAACTACGGCTTCCGGCTTCCCTCGGCATATGATAACCGCCCCTTGAATTTTGAAGAATTTGATTCCAAGCTGAATCAGGTAATCTATGTTTCTGCAACTCCTGCCGACTATGAAAAGACCCGCTCCGGACAAACAGTGGAGCAGGTGATCCGGCCTACGGGACTTTTGGATCCGGAGGTGGAGGTCCGTCCCATCGATGGACAGATCGACGATCTTATTGGTGAGATCAACGCCAGAACGGCCAGGGAAGAGCGGGTTCTTGTGACCACCCTGACTAAAAAAATGGCAGAGGATCTGACTGCCTATTTGCTGAAGGTGGGGATCCGTGTCCGGTACATGCACTCTGATGTGGGTGCCATGGAACGGATGGAGATTATCCGTGATCTTCGTATGGCGAAATTTGATGTTCTTGTGGGTATCAACCTGCTCCGGGAAGGTCTTGACCTGCCGGAGGTCAGCCTGGTTGCCATTTTGGATGCTGATAAGGAAGGCTTCCTGCGATCTGAAACCAGTCTGATCCAGACTATCGGCAGAGCGGCACGAAATGCGCAGGGAAGAGTGATCATGTATGCCGATACGGTGACCGCATCCATGGATGCTGCCATCCGCGAGACCCGCCGCCGCCGTGAGATTCAGAACCGGTACAATGAGGAACATGGAATTGTACCCAAAACCATCATTAAATCCGTTCGGGATCTTATTGAGATCTCGTCTCCCACGGCAGAGCGCAAGGGCCGTACCGGTGTGAAGATGACCAAGGCTGAGCGGGAAAAGGAGATTGCCCGGCTGGAAAAGCAGATGAAGGAAGCAGCCCGTATGATGGAGTACGAATATGCCGCAGTCCTTCGGGATCAGATCATCGAGCTGCGGGGCACTCAATAAAGAAGGGGGCGTAAAAAACGCAGAGCGCATAAAACAAAGTAAGCACAGGGCTTTTTTCAAAGAGCAACCCTGTGCAAAAGTAGAATGATGTAGCCAAATTAAAATTTGGCAGCATTTCAGATGTTTTACGCTTTGAACAAACATCACATCTCGGCGTACCTTTGTACGCCTTCGGGCAAGGGGTCTGTTGCATGTTCATGCAACAGACCCTTCAGTTTGTCCAATCTGCGTTCTTTTTCATCCCCCTTGAAAAGAGGCTGTAAAAAACATTTCGTTTTTTTACAGCCTCTTATGTTTATCTTGTGGGGTCCAATACGGTAGCGTCAAGGATTCCGGTGAACCATTCGGGATGGTTCGTCAGATTGTTTGCATTTACCATCAGGCGGCCCTGACGTACGCAATCATGGTCCCACAGGACCCAAGGCTGACCGTCAGTGCTGAAACCAATAAAATTGCGGAAACCGGCATCGTACAGTTTTTGGTATTTTTCACCGCTGTAAGGGCTGCCGGAGGGGGCAATGTCGCTGTCCTTGGCAAATACAAACATATCGATAGCACCCAGGATGGGCACTGCCTCTGTATTCCATTTGGCAAGATCCTGGGCAATTTCCTCAACAGTGTAATTGCCATAGGCGACATTGCGGTAGGTGTAACAGGCAAGCTCGTAGCCCCTGCGGCGGAGTTCCATGGAAACCTCTTTTGCATTAAGGGTCTCCTGACTAAAGACTTCTTCGCCCAGAGCAGCCTGGGAATCCTGATTGGTCCGGTAACCGAACAGTCCGTTGTAACCGGTCAAGGCTATGACTGCCCGTGCTCCCTTGTAGGAGAAATCCGGATGGGTGGTCAGGAAGGATTCCAGAATGGGGATCAGATCAAATGCCCCAGTCTCTACAGTACCGTCGGGGTGAATGTATTCACAGGCAAGGTTTCCGTTCTCGTCGATCAGGAGCTTGTTAGCAAAACCGGAACCGTCTTTGTCCGGGACTTTGTCGCCGTCACCGTCCACCATGTAAAGATTGTAGTTTACGTTGGTTTGAGTAAGAATCAGCGGCTTCTTCCCAGCGGGCAGGTAAAGCTCCTTGTAGGCATAGTCTGTGGTACCATCGGCATTGTTGATCTTTTGGATATAGTCCTCTGTGCGGATGAGAATATACTGGTTGGTATAAAGCTGGTCCAGAATTGCCGAAAATTCAGAGGTAGTCACATAGCTCTTCTTAAAGGAGCTACCGTAGTTGGCATCGGCATAGGCACGTTCCGGGTCCGTAATCAGCACCTGGAAAGAGAGATTGACGATCTTGGATGGGTCTTCCCACAGAACCAGCTGATCATGCTGCTGCTGATACTGGGTGATCATTTCCGATACCTGAGGGAATTGGGCAGGGTCTCCGGAAAAATTTTTCAGCAGTGCAGCGGCTGCTTCGTAGTCGTGGTGCACAGCAAGGGCTGCGGCGTCTTTCAGCAGGGTGTTGGCCTCCGCTGTCAGACGGTCCAACTCTTCCTGGGCGGCTACGGATTCTTTGTACTGATTTTCCGCATCGATTCTGCGATACTGAAAGCCCCGAACGATGGAGCCGATAATGATAACGACGATCATAATAAGGGCGGTACAGGCAATGATCATCGGCAGATATGCTTCCTTAAAAATCTCGAATTGTGTTTTCTTTCTGCGTCTGGGGTTGACAGGACGCATTGCGGGCCGCTTTTCTTCCATAATAATACCCCCTTTGTCGTTCTAACAGACATTATACTTGGAAAACTGCAAAAAAGCAAGAAATTTCCCAAAGGAAACCCTTGCCTCTTGCATTTATTACTGTTTTTTTGTATCATATAGCAAAGAAAGGGTGAAAAGATTGGAAAAAATTACCAGCTTTACCATTGATCATAATAAGCTGCAGCCGGGGTTGTATGTTTCCCGAAAGGATTCTGTGGGAGACGAGACGGTTACGACCTTTGATTTGCGGGTCACCAATCCCAATGAAGAACCGGTAATGAATACCGGGGAGATTCACGCTATCGAGCATTTGGCGGCTACATTTCTGCGCAATCATCCCCAGTGGAAACAAAGAGTTCTGTATTTTGGTCCTATGGGGTGCAGAACCGGATTCTACCTATTGCTTACAGGGGATCTGTCCAGTGAGGATGTGCGTCAATTGGTAACAGAGTGCTTCTGTTTTGTTGCGGAGTTTGAAGGGGAAGTGCCCGGTGCCAGTGCAAAGGATTGTGGAAACTATCTGGATATGAATCTTCCTATGGCACGTTATTGGGCAAAGCGATATGCAGAGCTTTTGAAGACAATGGGTGCAGACAGAATGACTTATCCCAAATGAGGTGTAAATATGGAAATTTTAGGTATTATTGGTGCAATGGCGGTTGAGGTCGAAGCATTAAAAAATAAGATGAAAGGGCTGACGGTGTCCGAATATGCAGGAATGACCTTTTACGAGGGAAACCTTTCCGGGCAGCAGGCAGTAGTTGTGGAATGTGGCATCGGTAAGGTGAATTCAGCATTGTGTGTTCAGGTCCTGTGTGACCGGTTTGGGGTAAAGGGGATCGTCAATACCGGTATAGCCGGATCCTTGTGTAATGACCTGGATATCGGTGATCTTGTGATCAGTACCGATGCCATGTATCACGATTTTACCTGTCAGGACCTGCATCCTGATTATGCAGTGGGGCAGATTCCCGGTTTTCCGGTGCTCAGCTTCCCTGCAGATGAAGGACTTCAGAGACTTGCCTGCCAGGCGGCGAGGACCGTTCAGGAGGGTGCCGTGCAACAGGGCAGAATTGCCAGCGGCGACCAGTTTGTGGGAGATCGTGTCCGAAAGGAGAAGATCGTTGCGGATACAGGAGCGCTGTGTACAGAAATGGAGGGTGCTGCCATTGCCCATGCGGCGTGGCGAAATCAAGTGCCTTTTGTGATCATCCGTGCCATCTCGGATAAGGCGGATAACTCTGCAGAGATGGATTATCCCAGCTTTGAAGCTCTGGCAGCAGCCCGGTGTGCTGCAGTCACCGAAAAACTGGCGCAAATACTTGCAGGTGCATAAAAAGAAGCAGAGATATCTCTGCTTCTTTTTATTGGAACTGATAAGTCTGATCAGTTGTGTATTCCAGCCGATAGGGGAGTTCTGTGATGGTGTAAATTCCCTTATAGTGAATTCCCGAGGCTGTGGGGAGGTGTGTTGCTTTATCTATGGTCAGGTAAGCCGACAGCAGCTCCGTAGCACTGCTGCTTGCAGTGCCGCTTAAAACAGTGTGATCCTGATAAAGGCTTTGTCCTGCTTCTTCACAAAGGAGATTTGCCAGGTCTTCTGTGGGCGTGATCAGAAGCGTGGCTGTTGCTTCGTCCTCTTGAACGGCTACATCCCGGATAAATTGTGGTAGCAAAACAGTTCCCACTAACAGATCCTGGCAGTGGGTTTGAAACGCCTCCCGGGTAATGCTGTCATCCTGCACAGCCGGCTCTGATCCGCTGGCTCTGCTGTAAATGCCCTCTTGAAAGATTTCTTCCTGTCTAACGGAGGAGATGTCTTCGACCCGACTGCTGTTTACCAGCGTCGCAGCGGTGGTCAGTGAGGCATAGAACGGATCCTCCTGCCTTACAGTCAATGCCATATCCCGGGTCCTTTGATCTCCGAAGGTCTGGCAGTAGATATACTCGTTGTAATTTGAGGAGATTTTCTTTGCCTGCAGCAAATATCCGCTCATCTGTTCCAGCAGAAAAGGTGCTTCGATCATAGGGATTTCTGTATAAGCGGATTTATCAGGCTTTTGAAAGTCAACTGCGTCCAAAGACAGGGGGGAGGCGGTGTATGTTTGGGTAACCTGCCGGCTTCCATGGGTGTAGGTGATGCTGTAGCTGCACTGTTCCAGTAGCATATCCTTGGATGCGGTCAAAGCGCCGTATGCCTGCTGGAATATGGCACCCTGAGGGAGTGCCCATTCCTCCGGGGTGGTTGCTTCCCGGAAGTCCAAGGTTATCTTGTCTCCCCAATCTGTTCCTTCTACTTGGGTGTACTTGTCTCCGGACAGGAAAACCAAGGGGGGATAGGGATTTTTCTGCTTAAAACTGCCAACAAAGCGGAGTCCGTTAAGATCCAGATAAAGCATATCATTTTCCAGCCACTCACTGCAGGTATACTGAACAGGTCCTACGGTAGCTGTCCGGTTGGCAGCGAAAAGTACTGGTTGGCCATCCAGATACCGCCGGAGAAGTGTCAGATGAGTATGCTCGGCAAATTTCTGTCCGTTTACCTGAACGGTTGTTTCCACGGTGACCTCATAAGCATGGTCGGAAGCCGTCGTGGTATTTTCTGAGATCTGCTGATAGCAGGCGATAGGATCCTTTAATGGGCGCTCGTTGGGTGTACACAGTACCCCGATGAGAATACACAGAGCCAGCACAAGAAAACAGCCGGTGCTAATGAGCAGTATTTTCTTTCGAGTCAAACCAAAACCTCCTTCCGGGGGAATAAAGTCATATGGTTATTTTAACATATATAAGCTGAGCGGTCAATTATCTTACGTTTGAAAAGGACTGTCAGTGGCGCAGAGGTGAGGGGAACGATATGTATTTTTGCCACAGGCAAAAATAGAGGTGTCGCTCTGCAAGCGTCACGAGCAACGCTCATTCGCGTTGCATTTATAATTGTTCGATCCCCTCATGACTAATAAAAATGACCGCCTTAT
>JAGAMQ010000115.1 GCA_017624645.1 Oscillospiraceae bacterium | reverse complement strand
CGTAGGCGGGATCGTCAATGACCAGACCGCCGTCCATCACGCCCTGGGCGGTGGAACGCAGCTTGGCAAGAGCCTCGTCGTGCTTTTGCTGAAGCTTCTCGATGGGGGTATTGACTTCGCCGAAGCAAACAAAACCAATAATATTCTTCTTTACAGTGGGCTGCATTTTCGTCTTACAGAGCCTTGTTGTTCAGACGCTCACCCACGGCTCCGCCGGGATGGATCAGGGCAAACTGCTCCGCCTGATAACCGGTCTGCTCAATGAGGGCGGCCTGCAGGGCATGGAAGATCATGCAAAGAGCGGTGGTAGAGGTGGTGCCCTGGGCGTTCCACTTGTCGGTCTCCCGGTTCACATGCTGTTTCAGGACAACGTCTGCAGCCTGCGCCAGAGGAGATTCGGTATTTTCAGTGACGGTGATGATCTTGACACCCTTTGCCTTGCAGATATCCACGATGGGCAACAGTTCCTTGGTCTTGCCGCCACGGGAGGCAAACACCATTACATCCCCTTCCTGAATGAAGCCGGTGGCACCGTGGACAGCCTCAGCGGGGCTGATGAACCGGGCAGGGCGCTCGATGCAGCACATCAGGTGGGCAAAGTGCTGGCAGATGATTCCGGAGTGACCGGAACCGGCAGCACCGATCCGGGGAGCGGCTGCCAGCAGTTCCACTGCCTTGGCAAACTGCTCGTCGTCAAAATAATCCTTCATTTCGTTGATGCAGGCTGCTTCGATATCGTAAGCTGCCTTTGCCGCATCCAGTGCAGCTTTAGTGACCATAATTATATCCTCCATTTTCTGCGGCGCATACTACCGCCATTATCATATTGAGGATACTACATTTGCCTATTTTTTTCAATCTGCATTTTACACAATTTTCCCAGTAAATTTCTGTAATAATCCCTATATTCCATATGGAAAATTCTGTTGACGCAGGGCGAAGCTGTTGTTATAATAAGGTTAGTGAAATTATAAGGAGGCGTGTGCCAAAATGACTACTATCAAAGCACCTTTCTTTGAGATCGGTCCCAAGTCCTATCTGTACGGTG
Source organism: Oscillospiraceae bacterium (assembly GCA_017624645.1). GTDB lineage: Bacteria > Bacillota > Clostridia > Oscillospirales > Oscillospiraceae > Faecousia. The sequence goes on along the minus strand of JAGAMQ010000115.1, from coordinate 1,790 downwards.
ACCAGATCCTGGAGCTGGCGAAGGCTGCCGATGCCGCATCTGAAAAGTACGGTGTGGACATCATCTTTACCTGCCCCGTTGTGGATATCCGCAGAGTGAAGGAGAACACCAAGCGTCTGCATGTGTTTGCTCCCCATATGGACCCCATCCCCGTAGGCCGCGGTCTGGCAGACATCCTGCCCGAGTCCCTGGTGGCTGCCGGCGCAGAGGGCGTTATGCTCAACCATGTGGAGAAGCCCCTGACCTTCGAGGTTCTGGCTGAGACCATCAAGCGGGCAGAAGAGGTGGGTCTGACCACCATCGTCTGCGCTGACTCCGAAGAGGATGCCAGCAAGATCGCTACCCTGAATCCCGACATCATCGTTGCCGAGCCTTCTTCCCTCATCGGCACCGGCGTCAGCGTCGGTCCCGAGTATGTGGAAGCTGCTACCAAGTGTGTCAAGGATGTTAACCCCAACATTCTGGTGCTGACCGCTGCGGGTATCGCCGGCGGCGAGGACGTGTACAATACCATTATCGCCGGCGCAGATGCCACCGGTTCTTCTTCCGGTGTTGCCAAGGCTGCTGACCGTGCCGCTATGGTGGACGAGATGATCGCTGCCTGCCGTAAGGCTTGGGACGAGCGTCACGCTTAATTTGTTGTTAAAAATATTTACATATTAGGAGGATAAACCAATGGATATCAAAATTGTTCAGAAAGAAATCCAGCTGCAGTCCCGTGGCTGGGTCACCACCTTCCATGACATCTCCACCGATGTGATGAAGATCGTTGAGGAGTCCGGCATCAAGAACGGTACCGTGGCCATCGTGTCTCACCACACCACCTGCTCCGTCATGATCCAGGAGTGCTCCCATGACTTCGATACCTTCGATTTGGAGTACCTGCAGCACGATCTGCTGGACATCATGCGCAAGATGATCCCCGACTATGTGAACGAGGGTGACTACCGTCATCCCGGCCCTGTCCATGCACAGTTCGGCCGCTATGTTGACGAGCCCGGAAACTTCACCTCCATGAACACCGACGGCCACCTGCGCTCCGTATTCTTCGGCCGCAGCGAGACCATGACCATCAAGGACGGCAAGCTGGACGGCGGTGAGTTCGCTCACATCTACTTCATCGACTGGGATCATGTCCGTGCACGTCCCCGTCAGGCTAACATCACCATCATCGGCACCACCGAGGATGTGGGTGACCGCAAGTACAACGACGGCAAGGTCGTCAACACTCTGCGTAAGTTCTCTGCTGAGGAGAAGGCTTACATGGAGCAGTACGACGAGTGGAAGAAGAGATAATTAATTCCCAAGAGCAGGACCGCCGGCTAAGCCGGCGGTCTTGATTTTTGTGTGGTGGAAACAACTGCCGGAGCTGCTTAATGCAGTTGACAGGTATCCTTACATCCTGCCGTTGGCGAGGGATGCCACAAGATCGTGCATTTCCTTTTCGGAGCGGACATTGTGTGCTTTGTTGAGAATGGCCTGTTTTTGAGATTCAGACAAATGGGCATAGCGGTTCATAGCCGCGGTGTTGGCAGACAGTGCCAAACCAAAACCGATGGGAACGTTGTAGAAATCCATAATAACACCTCCGTTATTGTTTGTAGGGGAGGCGTTCCGCCTCCTGCAATTCGGGACGGGAAACCCGTCCCCTACGCTGCGGCATCTAACATATTTTCAATGAAGATGCCGTAGCCGGTGGTAGGATCATTTACCAAAACGTGGGTCACAGCACCGACCAATTTGCCGTCTTGAATGATCGGCGAGCCGGACACGCTGATGTCAAGTAGGGG
>JAGAMQ010000114.1 GCA_017624645.1 Oscillospiraceae bacterium | reverse complement strand
GATCTTCAGGACGAAGAAGACCACATACAGTACAGCGGCAGCAAAGGCAGCAATGATGTAGATAAACCAGCCCAGGAACGGAACGATGTTGATAATGGCACAGATCCCTAGGGCAATGGGGATCAATGTCTCCACCACTGTGAATTTCAGTGCCTGACGGACATGGAATCCGGCATATTTGGAGGTGCCGGAAGCCAAAAGTGCGATAATGATACCCACCCAACCCAGGAGATAGACCAGCATGGAGATCACTTTGTTGGTGGAGATGTCTTCAGAAGTGAACTCTGCGGTGTGGTCAAAGGGATCGGTATATGCGGTGCCGGAGGTGTACTGCTGCTGGGCCTGCTGATAGAAGGGTGCCTGCTCTGCCTGGCTTACCTGTGTGCCGCAGTTGGAGCAGTAGGCGGCGCTGTCCTCAAGGACCTTACTGCATTTGTTACATTGTTTCATCAGAATCTCTCCTTTTTTGTTTTTCTTTATTGTAACACGGGACGGGGATTTCCGCAAGAGCCGGGGGAATTCGACCTTGTATTTTTCGGGAATATATTGTATAATCCCTTTGTATGCTTGTTAGAAGGGGAGGAATTGCCTTGGAAATGACCGTGATGGGACTTCACACCAATTATATCACCGCAGGACAGGGAGAACCCGTACTGCTGCTTCACGGCTGGGGTTCCAGTATCGTGCCCTACAACCGGCTGATACGGCTTCTGCAGCGCAAGTATTTTGTCATCGCTGTGGACCTTCCCGGCTTCGGCGGTACACAGGAACCTCCCGAACCTTGGGATGTGGATGCCTATGTGGATTTTATTCTGGAATTTCTCAAGGCTATTTCCCCGGAGAAGCTTTCCTTGGTAGGTCATTCCTTTGGCGGACGGTGCATCATCAAGATGATGCACAGGCAGCTGCCCTTTAAAGCGGAAAAGCTTGTGCTGGTGGACAGTGCCGGCATCAAACCCCAGCCCTCTAAAAAGCAGAGCCTGCGCAGTCGGATCTACCGGTTGGGAAAATGGTTCGTTACCCGTAAGCCGGTGGCAAAGCTGTTCCCGGATGCGTTGGAGGCTCTGAAAAAGAAATTCGGCTCTGCGGATTATGCTGCGGCCTCTCCCATGATGCGTCAGTGTCTTGTGCGGGTGGTCAACGAGGATCTGAGCCACCTTCTCCCCGGTATCCAGCCTCCCACACTGTTAGTGTGGGGTGAGAACGATACTGCAACGCCTTTGTCTGACGGTCAGCAGATGGAAAAGGCGATTCCCAATGCCGGTCTGGCAGTGATCAAAAATGCCGGCCACTACTCTTTCCTTGACCAGCCAATGGTGTTTGAAAGCATCATGGCATCCTTTTTTGAGGTGACAAACGGATGATTGTTCTTGCTGCCGTTGCCCTTGCGGCGTTTTTGGTATTTTTTGCTCTGCATCTGCTGCACTGCATGCATATGTTCCAGCTGAACGGCTATAAGCCTGCCACCCATCGCAGATGGATGCAGCAGAATCCCGGTCAGTGGATTCCCGGGACAGTGGCGGGAAGCTGCTGCCTGCTGGCCCTTTTGGTGCCCCCTGTGGCGGCGTTCCCTGTGCTGGCGGCGGTGTTCGCTTTGCTGGCTGTGACCCAGTGTCCCCGGAAAGCCAAAAAGCCTTTGGTGTATACCGCCCGGGTGAAGCGGATGCTGGTAACCTGCGCTGTGTTGGTGGCGGTGCTTTTGTGCCTTGGTTTCCTGCTGGGAAGCAAGGGCGGACTGGTGCTGGCCATCGGCGTGATCGCAGTTCTTTCTCCCTTGACGGTGCTGGTGGCCAACTGGCTCAACAGCCCCATTGAAAAGGCAGTGCAGAACTACTACATCCGTGATGCAAAGAAGCTTTTGCAGTCCTGCCCGGAGCTGGTGCGCATCGGCGTTACCGGCAGCTTTGGCAAAACCAGTGTGAAATATATCCTGCATACCCTTTTGCAGGCGGAATACGATACCCTGATGACCCCGGAAAGCTACAACACCCCCATGGGTGTGGTCATCACTATCCGTAAGTTCCTTCGTGCCACCCATCGGGTCTTCGTCTGTGAGATGGGTGCCCGTCATGTGGGAGATATCAAGGAACTCTGCGACATTGCCCATCCCCAGCTGGGGATCATCACCTCTGTGGGCAAGCAGCATCTGGAAACCTTCCACAGTCTGGACAATGTAAAAAAGACCAAGTTTGAGCTGGCAGACAGTCTGCCGGAGGACGGCCTGGTCTTCCTCAACGGAGAGGACGAAAATATACGGGAGCACCGGGTCCATTGTAAAATCCCTTCCGTGACCTACGGTCTGTCCCCGGATTGCGACTACTACGCCACGGACATTGCGGCTACCTCCCGGGGTACTTCCTTTACGGTGCATACCCCTGCCGGAGAGCAGGAAAGCTTCTCCACAAAACTGGTGGGTGCCCATAATGTGATCAACATTGTCGGTGCCATTGCCCTGTGCAGCCACCTTGGGATCTCTCTTTCCCGGCTGAAGGCACAGGTGCGGAAGCTGGAGGCAGTGCCCCACCGGCTGCAGCTTTTGCGCCGGGGAAGTGTCACGGTCATCGACGATGCCTACAATTCCAACCCCATCGGTGCCCGGGCTGCCATCGACGCACTGGCGCTGTTTGACGGCTTCAAGATCCTTGTGACACCGGGTATGGTGGAACTGGGACAGGAACAGGATGCCCTGAATTCCGCCTTCGGTGCCTATGCCGCCGGGGTGTGCGACTATGTGGCACTGGTAGGAAAAAAGCAGACTCAAAGCATTTATGAGGGCCTCCGCTCTGCAGGATACCCGGAGGAAAAGATCTTTGTGGCGGAGGATCTACAGCAGGCATTGGCGGCGGCATATGCCGTACCTGCCGACGGCAAGGAGAAGATCCTGCTGCTGGAAAATGACCTGCCGGATAATTTCTGAAAGGAAGAGTGGCCTTATGAAGATCAATGTAGCAGTGCTGTTTGGCGGAAAAAGTGTGGAGCATGAGATCTCTGTGATCTCAGCCTTGCAGGCAATGGAGCACCTGAACCGGCAAACCTATGAGGTGATCCCTGTATATATCACCAAGCAGGGCAAGCTGTACACCGGCGAAGCGCTGATGAATATTGAGAATTTCAAGGATCTGCCCAAGCTGCTGAAAAGCTGCCGTCAGGTGATTCTGACCAATGAAAATGACCGGGTGGTCATGCAGGAGTATCCTCCCAAGTTCCGTCTGAAGCAGAAAAGCACCGTGATCGATGTGGCGCTGCCCATCGTTCATGGCACCAATGTGGAGGACGGCGCCCTGCAGGGCTACCTGCGGACACTGGGTGTTCCCTTTGCCGGCTGCGATGTGTTGGCATCGGCAGTGGGTATGGATAAGCATGTTGCGAAGCTGGTGTTCCGGGACGCGGGGATCCCTGTGCTGGATTGCCGCTGTTTCCTGCGCTCTTCCTATCAGGCAGAGGAAGCTGCCGTTGTGGAAGCCGCTGAGGAAGCCTTCTCCTATCCTGTGATCGTCAAGCCTGTGAATCTTGGCTCCAGTGTAGGCATCACCAAGGCGAAGAACCGGCAGGAGCTGGAGGAAGCCTTGGATCTTGCCTTCCGGTTTGCTTCCAAGGTGCTGGTGGAGCGGGCCATTGAGAACCTGCGGGAGATCAACTGCGCTGTATTGGGCGATATTTACGAAGCGGAAGCCTCCGAGTGTGAGGAGCCCCTCAACGCCACGGATATCCTCAGCTATGAGGATAAGTATATGGCCGGGGGTAAGGGTGCCAAAGGTCAGGGCAGCAAGGGTATGGCAAGCCTTGCCCGGAAGATCCCTGCGGATCTCTCCCCAGAGCTGCGGGAGGAGATCCGGGTTATGGCAGTAAAGGCTTTCCAGGCTTTGGGCGGAAACGGCGTTGCCCGAATCGATTTTATGATCGATACTGCCCAGGATAAGGTCTACCTCAACGAGATCAACACCATTCCCGGTTCTCTTGGGTTCTATCTGTGGAAACCGGTGGGTATTTCCTATCCCCAGCTTTTGGACCGGCTGATCAAGCTGGCGCTGAAGCGCAACCGGGAAGAACAGGAGATCGTCTATTCCTTCGATACCAATGTGCTGGAGGGCTGCTCCCTGGGCGGCAGCAAGGCGGGTAAGCTGAAGGTGTAAGATTTTGTCCCGTGGCTTATGCCACGGGACTTTGCCAAAAACCGAGAAAAAGAGAGGTTTTGCTCCATGATAGTAGTGGAATTTTTTGATAAAAACGCCATAGAGAATATGTTAAGTGCTATGCTTTGTCAGCCGGAAAAGGTGCTTTTCGTGGGCAACAGTAAAAAGCAGATGGACACCAAGCTGGAGGTCTACCGTGAGGTGCTGAAGACCCGGTGCCTTGAGAATGTGGTGCTGGACAGTATCGGTTTGGACCAGAATAATCTTGCCCATATCATTGAAGTCCTGTCCGGGATCGTGGAACAAACGGACCTCTGCGTGTTCAATCTGGACGGGGGAGAGGACCTGTATCTGGTGGCGGTGGGTGCAGTGGCAGAGCGTTACGGCAGCCGGGTACAAATGCATCGGTTTAACGTACGGAATAATACCATCGTAGATTGCGATGCTGACGGCAACGACCAGCTTGCTATGCCCATCCGCATCAGCATTGAGGAGAATGTCCGTATTTACGGAGGCAGAGTGATCTTTGAGGATGAGCGCCGGGGCACTACGCCCCGGTGGGTAATGAACGAGGAATTTTGTCAGGATATCCG
>JAGAMQ010000113.1 GCA_017624645.1 Oscillospiraceae bacterium | reverse complement strand
TACGTCCTTTGCGTCCTCTTCGTTGGAGATGCACACGTCGATGTACTTGGCAAGCTCCGTCATAGCCTCGTTAGCCTGAGCGCGGGTCCACAGCTTGCCGCGGTAGTTCAGGTCGCAGGAGATCTTGATGCCCCGGGCCTTGGCAGCCTTACAGGCCTCCTCGCAGATCTGCACCAGGTTCTCACCCAGTGCCGGAGTGATGCCGGTGAAGTGGAACCAGTCGGCACCCTCAAAAATGGCATCCCAATCAAAGTCGGCGGAGCTTGCCAGCTGAATGGCGGAATGGGCACGGTCATAGATGCACACACTGCCTCTCTGGGAAGCACCCTTCTCATTGTAGTAGATACCAACACGGTCGCCACCGCGGACGATCTTGGTGGTGTCCACACCGTAGCGGCGCAGAGAGTTGACAGCAGCCTGGCCGATGGCGTGGGCGGGCAGCTTAGTGACATAAGCGGCGTCCATGCCGTAGTTTGCCAGGGACACAGCCACATTTGCTTCGCCGCCACCGAAAGTAAACTCTACGTGGTCGCACTGGACAAAGCGCTCGTAGTTGTAGGGCTGCAGACGGAGCATCAGCTCGCCGAAAGTAATGATTCTTGCCATAATATGTTTCCTCCTAATTCTTTAGCCTGAACGGTATTATGAGGACCCGCCTAAGCGGGTTCCAAATTGGTTCAGGATAACTTTTGTTTTATACGCCGGAATAAGCAGCGAAGCCAGCATCTACAGGCAGCACCACGCCGGTGATAGCGGAAGCAGCCTTGTTGTCGCACAGGAAAAGCGTTGCGCCGATCAACTCGTCGGCATCCACAAACCGGGAGGTGGGAGTGCCGCTGAGGATCTTGGCGGAGCGGGCGGTGGGGGTGCCGTCCTCATGAAACAGCAGGGCCTTGTTTTGGGCAGATACCAGGAAACCGGGAGCAATGGCGTTGCAGCGGATGCCGGTGCCTGCAAAATGGGTGGCAAGCCACTGGGTAAAGTTGGAAATACCTGCCTTGGCAGCGGAGTAGGCGGGGATCTTGGTCAGAGGGGTGTAGGCGTTCATGGAAGAAATGTTCAGGATCACGCCGCTTTTCTTTGCTACCATATCCTTGGCAAACGCCTGGGTGGGCAGCAGGGTGCCCTGAAAATTCAGCTTGAACACGAAATCCACGCCGGCAGCGTCCAGATCAAAGAAGGTCTTGGAGCCGTCCTTTGCTTCGTGCTGATACTCGTTGTCGGTGGTGGCGCGGGGATTGTTGCCACCGGCACCGTTGACCAGAATGTCGCAGGGTCCCAGATCCCGAAGCACCGCCTGATGGACAGCCTCCAAAGCTTCCGGCTCCAGCACATTTGCCTTGTAGCCCTGCGCAATGCAGCCCTCCGCTTTCAGTTCGTCTGCCAGCTTCTTTACTGCGTCCTCGTTCAGATCCAGGCATGCGACCTTGGCGCCGGAATGGGCAAAGGCGGCAGCCATGACACCGCAGATAAGACCGCCGGCGCCGGTGACTACTACCACCTTTCCGGAGTAGTCAATGTTCAAGGGAAGATTTGCCATAATTATACCTCCAATTATTCTGTTAGTCAAGGACCTAGTTACACCGTTGTTTTCTTTCCTGCCAGCTTGTCCAGCATATCCCAGACACCCAGCATATACATAATGCCCAGTGCCCGGTCATACAAACCGTAGCCGGGGCGAACATTGCCGGGGCCTTCGTCCCACAGGTGACGACCGTGGTCGGGACGGATATAGCCTTCAAAGCCGCAGTCGTGGTAGGCTTTCAGGATTTCCAGAATACCGGTGTCACCGTCACAGTCCCGGTGGCTGGCTTCGGAGAAGTCACCGTTGGGGAAATGCTTGACATTGCGGATATGGGCAAAGGCGATACGGTCACAGTGCTTGCGGACGATCCTGGCCACATCGTTCCGGGGGTTGGCATTGAGACTGCCGGAGCACAGGGTCAGACAGTTGCAGGGATGATCCACCATCTTCAGGAACCGGTCAATGTTCTCCTCGTTGATGAGCAGGCGGGGCAGGCCAAAGATGTCCCAGGGGGGATCGTCCATGTGAATGGCCATTTTGATGCCACATTCCTCACAGGTGGGCATCAGCGCTTCCAGGAAATACTTCAGATTGGCCCAAAGCTTTTCATGGTCCACATCCTTATAGGCCTTGAACAGCTCGTCCAGCTTTGCCATCCGCTCCGGCTCCCAGCCGGGGAAGGACATATCGTACTTCTGCGTAAAGTCCAGAATGTACTTTGCCATGGCATTATAGTCATCCTGAATCATGCCTTTTTCATAGAACAGGGCGGTGGAGCCGTCCCCTACGGGATGGAACAAATTGGAACGAGTCCAGTCGAAGATGGGCATAAAGTTGTAGCAGATCACCTTTACGCCGTATTTGCTCAGGTTGCGGATGCAGATCTTGTAGTTTTCAATGTACTTGTCCCGGGTGGGTAGACCGATCTTGATATCGTCATGGACGTTGACGGATTCCACCACATCGATGTTGAAGCCGTAGGCATCGCACTGGGCCTTGACCTGCGCGATCTCTTCTTCTTCCCAGATCTCCCCGGGCATCTTGTGATGCAGTGCCCAGACAATGCTGGTGACCCCGGGGATCTGCTTGATGTCGCTGAGCTTGATCTTGTCGTTGCCTTCGCCGTACCAACGGAAACCCATTTGCATTGGCATAGCCATACCTCCTGAAAGTTTAGTTTTCAAGTAGTCGGAAACTTCTGACAATAGTGTATCACAATTAAATGCAATATAAATTGCACAGGTTGCTTGATATGTTGCAAATGTTGCTGTATACTATCTATGAGGTGAAAGAAATGCGAGAACGGTCACAGAGATTCGATCCCCGGCAGGTCATGCACAGCAGCAGCTTTGAGATTTTTCATTATCGGGAACCCCGGCCCAATCCCGTAGAAGTCCATCACCACGATTTTTATGAGGTGTATTTTTTGCTGGGGGGACAGGTCTTCTACTGGG
>JAGAMQ010000112.1 GCA_017624645.1 Oscillospiraceae bacterium | reverse complement strand
TGATCATACTCTGTGTAGGGAGACTGAGAATACACCTGAACCGTCTCCTTGCCTGCCACAGAACCGGTATTGGTAACCTTGATGCTTACCTCGAACCGATCATTTTCCTCATTGTAGGTTACTGCAAGGTCGCTGTATTCGAAGGTGGTGTAGCTGAGACCGAAGCCAAAGGGGAACGCCACCTTGTCCTTGTAGACATAGCTGCCGGCATTGCCGGTGCCCATGACCACATCCTCATAGCGGGTCTCGTAGTACTTGTAGCCTACATAGATGCCCTCCTGATAGATCATATAGGTGCTGGCATTGTCGGGAATAATGCCCTTTCCAAAGCCCTCGTACACGGTGGGTACGAAGTTTTGCATAGCGGGAGAGGAATAGTTGTCGTAGCAGTAGGTATCCACAAGACTGCCGGAAGGATTGACCTTACCCGCCAGAATGTCCGTCACCGCATTGGTGCCGGCAATACCCACGCCGCCAATCCACAGGCATGCGTCGATGGCATAGGCCTCATCCTTCAGGAAGTCCACCTGCAGCGCATTGGAGGAGTTGATGAGCACAATAATCTTGCTGATGTTGCCAGCAGCCTTCTCGGCGGCAGCGTAGGCGAGCAATGCCTTCTCATTCTCGTCCAGTGCCAGATAATTGGTGCTCTGGAACTCCAGATCGTAGCCTTCGCCGCCCACACGGGAGAAGGTAATGATGGCAGCATCGCCGTACTCGGCAATAGACTTCTTAACATCCTCGGTGTAAAGATCCATAGGGACCTCGGCGATGGTGCTCTGGCCTGCCAAAACTGCGCTTTCCCCGGCGCTGGCATCCCGGTTAAACTTAGAGCCGGGACCCTTCTTGTAGAAGTCCCACAGGGTGGGATTCACAGAGAAGCCGGACTTTTCCAGTGCGGTCTTAAGATCATCCGCCTTGGAAGCATCCACATTGCCGGAGCCGGTGCCGCCGTAAACGATGTTTACGGAGCTGGAGGACAGAGTGCTGACCTTGGCGCCATTCTCCAGAGGTAACGCACCGTTGTTCATCAGCAGCGCCGCGCCCTCCGCTTCCACCTGATAGCAGATGAGATTTCCCTCTTCATACATCTGCTCATCGGTCTCAAAATCCGTATCGAAATACAGTGCTTCGGGATCTTCCCCTTCCAATTCCCAGAAGCTGCCGCCAGCCATGGCCACCACAGTATTGTCAAACATATTGACCACGATGTTCGCCGGGGTAAGGATCAGGCTTAACACCAGGAAAAAGATAGCAAGGCTCTTCCACAAGGTAACCTTGCTGCGCTTTTCCTTCTTGAAAGCCTTTTTGAGATTCATGAGTTCCTGCTTTCTTTCGTCCATTTCAATCCTCGTTTCTGTGCCGAAGCACGCTTTGTGGCAGGCTGCCCTGCCCAAGGGTTTGCAAATATCTGTGTTGCATTTTTAGTATATCACAGCTGAATATATAAATCAATATCCACAGAGGACAGAGAAAAATACCACCCCAAATGATTCATTTTTACCAAATATCGGAACCTGTATCACTTGCTCCGGGGTGGTTTTGTTTTGTGTCCCCCCATCACAATAAGATATAATAAAGAAAAACACAGCCTTATTTTGTCGAATGTTTCAGGATATGTATTGACTTTCCCTGTACACAGGCTACAATGAAAATAAATCCCCGGTGCATTTCTGTGTACCTACCCATCCGGCGCTGTCCCCTACTTGACCCCAATTATATCCCACGTCTGCTGCGGCGGTCAACCAATAAAATTTTCCTACAAAAGGGGGCTCCCTTATGCTTACCCAACAGGAGCACGGCGGCACTACGGACAGCCAAGGCTGCAGCTGTTTGCCCCCCAAGGCCTTGGATTCCCGAAACAACCAAGGCAGCTGCCACGCCTGAAATCTGAATATATTATTAGGAGGAACTTGTTATGAAAATGCTCATTGGCGGTATGGAGGTAGACGCCTCCAACGGCGCTGTTACCCCCAACATCAACCCTGCCACCGGCGCAGTGATCAACACCGTCCCCTGTGCCACCCCGGAAGATCTGGAGCGCACGATCGTCAACGCGGTGGAAGGTCAGAAAGAATGGGCGGCCATCCCCTTCCATAAGCGCATGGAGATCCTTGAACGATTCGTGATCCTTGCCCAGGCCAACGAGGAAAAGATTGCCCGAACCATGGCAGAAGAGGGTGGCAAGCCCCTTGCCCAGGCATTGGGTGAGGTGGGCCGTGTAAAGGACGCCTTCCGACTGTACATCGCCGAAGCCCGGACCATGTACGGAAAGACCCTGCCCCTGAACTCTGAACCCAGAGCATTGGGAGATGTGTGCTTTACCGTTTTCGAGCCCTTGGGCGTCATTGCCGCTATCTGTGCCTTCAATTTCCCCGGCGTATTGTTTTCCCACAAGGCAGCCGCTGCCCTCTGCACCGGCAACAGCGTGATCATCAAGCCCGCCTCCGACACCCCCGGTGCCACCATGATGATGACAAAGCTCCTGCTGGAAGCAGGCGTCCCTGGTAACGCAGTACAGTGCATCACCGGCTCCGGCAGTGTGGCGGGGGATGCCCTTGTTGCCGACCCCCGGGTGGCAGGCGTCACCCTCACCGGCTCTACCCGGGTAGGTATCCGCATTGCAGAGCTTTGCGCAACACAGCTGAAGCCTTACTCTCTGGAGCTGGGTGGCAACGACCCCTTTGTCATCTTCGACGATGTGGATGTTGACGAAGCCGTGGCCCAGGCACTGGGCGGCAGAATCGCCAACGCCGGTCAGATCTGCTGCTCCAGCAAGCGCTTCATTGTGCAAAACTCCATGAAGGACGCCTTTGCCAAAAAGCTGGCAGAAAAGCTTGACGCAATGAAACTGGGCGACCCGCTGGATCCCGAGACGCAGGTAGGTCCCATCATCAATGAAAAGTCTGCCATTCATATCATTTCCCAAATCAAGCATGCCGTGGAGCAGGGCGCAAAGATCCTGTGCGGTGGCACCCGGGAGGGCTGCTTCGTCAGACCCACCGTGCTGGTGGACGTGCCCAAGGACAGCGATGTGGCCACCAACGAAGAGATCTTCGGGCCGGTGTTCCCGGTCATCGGCTTTGACACCATTGAGGAAGCCATTGCCATCGCCAACAATTCCCAGTACGGTCTGTCCTCCGGAATTTTGACCAAGGATATGAAGAAGGCTATGAAGTTTGCCCTTGAAGTGGACGCAGGCGGCTGTGTGGTTGGTGGCAACGGCAACTACCGGCTGACCCAGCAGCCCTTCAACGGTCACAAAATGTCCGGCTTCGGCACCGAAGGCACCATGTACACCCTCCACGAAATGGTTAAAATCAAGACTATTACCCTGAAGAATATGTTCTGATCATTTCTTACCGCTCATATATTTCATCCTATAGTTAGAAAAACACCCCGAAAACCTGTGCTTTCGGGGTGTTTAATAGTGACCCGCTGGAGATTCGGCTGCATTTTCCGCAATGCGGAAAACAGAGGAGTTGCTACCGTCCAGCCGGTGGCAAGCAACAGTCCACCGGACTGTTGC
>JAGAMQ010000111.1 GCA_017624645.1 Oscillospiraceae bacterium | reverse complement strand
GGTCTGGGCAGCCTCGGAGATCTTGCCGACCTCCGCCACTGTCTTAAAATATTTCAGCTGCTGTAGTTCCAAGGCTTTCGCACCTACTTCCGTTTTTTCTATACTATACCCCAAAAAGCCGCAGATGTAAAGCTTGCGAAATTCCGGTTTGTCGAGCAGGTAATTAGCTTGTCATTCCGAGGGCGAAGCCCGTGGGAATCCGTAATTCCCCTTTTAAGATGCGGATTGCACCCCAAGGGCACTTCCGCGCTGCGCTTGGGCGCCACGACCAGTGTGCGCACTGGTCTCGCAATGACACGTGGACGGAAACAGCTCGACAAGCCGGAATTTGGCGAAGTAAAAAGCCTGCTGCAAAGGCTGCAGCAGGCTTTTTGGTATGTTTGGGAAATTACACGGTGATGCCTGCCATCTCCAGGATGGTGGGGACATTCTTCTCGGCACCGATGGCCATAACATGGACACCGTCGCACAGCTTTTCGTCCTTGATCTTGGCGATCATCTCTGCTGCCATCTCCATGCCCAGCTTGGCGGGCAGGCCCTTGACGCCCTTTGCCTTGCCCTCGGCGGCAGCAGCTTCCAGCCGCTGGATCATGTCCTGAGGCACAGCAATGCCGGGAACGTTCTCGTTCATGTACTTGGCACCACCAGCACCCTTCAGGGGGATGATACCTGCCATGATGTGGGTCTTGATGCCGGCCTTATCCACTTCCTCCAGGAAGCGCTTCAGCACGTCCAGGTCAAAGATGCCCTGGGTCTGGATGTACATGGCACCGGCCTCCACCTTCTGGCGCAGCTTGTTGATCTGCAGGAACATGGGCTCGTACAGAGGAGTAACGGAAGCGCCCTTGTAGAACTTGGGAGCGCCGCCGGCAATCTCGTTGCCACCGCAGTCACAGCCGGTTTCTTCCATTTTGGTCAGCATCTTCAGAATGCCGACAGAGTCCAGATCGTACACGGGCTTGCTGTCCTTGCAGTCGCCAACCACAGGGTGGTCACCGGTGAGGGCCAGCATGGTGTCGATGCCAAAGCCGGCAGCAGCCAGCATATCGCCCATGATCGCCATACGGTTGCGGTCACGGCCGGTCATCTGCAGGATGGGCTCCAGACCTGCCTGCTTCAGTTTGATGCACAGACCCAGACCGGTTGCCTTCAGGCAAGCGGACTGCATGTCGGTAACATTGACGGCGTGGACCTTGCCCCGCAGCAGCTCTGCTGCTTCCAGCTGCTCGGTAAAGTCATATCCTTTGGGAGGTGCCATTTCGGCGGTAACGCCAAACTTGCCGGATTCCAGTGCGTCTTTCAAAATGCTCATTATTTCTTCCCCCTCAGGCTGATAGTTCTGGGATAAGCGTAGGCAGCATAGCCCTTATCCTCACGGGTCTGTGCCAGCTTATCCAGCTGACCGGTGGCCTGCAGCCGCTCGTAAATCTTGATCCAGGCGCAGGGATTCTCAGGGTTGACCTCGCACTTGCCATTTTTCTGACCGCCGCAGGGGCCGTTGACAAGGCTCTTGGCACACTGGGTGATGGGGCAGATGGCGCCGGTCTTGCCCAGGACGCACTCACCGCAGAAGCGGCAGGCTTCTTCCCAGACACCGAAGCGGACTGCTTCGCCCAGGTACATGGTGTTGTTGGAGGGATACACAGGGGCAGTGCCGGCGTTCTTGGCAACACACTGCACGCCGTCACCGCAGCTCATGCAGATGACGCAGTCGGGGTTGGCGGCAACGATGGGCTTCATCTTTGCCTTGACACCCAGGTTCATACAGCAGTAGTCAGCGATGGTGGTGCCCACCACCTTCTTGCCTGCCTTTTCCAGCACAGCAGCCAGCTCCGCGATCTGGGGCTCACCGCCGGTCTGGCAGGCAGTAGCACAGCTGCCGCAGCCAACGATGGCAACCGTCTTGGCATCGCCGACCATAGCCATGACTTCTTCAATAGGCTTCTTTTGGGTAATGATCATGTTCGGGCCTCTCCTTTGACGAATAGAATATAAACAGTTTTGGCGGATGACCGCCGCATCTCACCTGTAATCATAACGCATATCCCAGCAAAAATCAACAGAAAACTGCGATAATTTGAAAAATAGTGTTATGATGCTTTTATGGGATGTTATAAAATGTTATCTCTGCGTGACGGCTCCGGAGTGGTAATTCCAATATATCAAGCTATTTCCGTATTCCTGCCATTCCGGGGCTGCGTCAGCAGCCGTGGGAATCCGTATCTTACAAAAGAAATTACGGATTGCATCCCAAGGGCACTTCCGCGCTGCGCTTGGGCGCCACGACCAGTGTGCGCTACTCCTCGCAATGACACAGGGTTGGCAGCTGCTCGATCAATTGGAATTCAATTGTGGCTCCTGCAGAAGACCTTTTCCCGAAGGATCTGCCGGATGGGGGCTTCGTCGCCCCGGAGGGCTCTTGCGATGTTGGGCCAGTGGGTGTAAAGAATCACAGCGCCGATGGCAATGGCGATCAAAGTTAAAAACAGATCCCGGGCACCGAAGCCTACCAGCACCGGGAACAGGATTCCCGTGGAAATGGGCAGCGCGAAGCTGTAGTTTACCAGCAGCATCACACCCAGACCGGTAACCAGCAGCAAAAGGAACAGACCCCGGTCATAGGCAAGGACTGTGCCGGCAAAGGCAGCCAGACCTTTTCCGCCCTTGTAGCCCAGCCACCGGGGATAGACATGTCCCAAAATGGCACCCAGACCGGCCAACAGACCGGCAGCAGCCAGCTTGGGAAACAGCAGTCGTGCCAGCCGGCAGGCAAGATAGGCCTTGCCGATGTCCATGAGCATCACCAAGGCACCGGCTTTTCTGCCGAATACCAGCAATGTGTTGGAGGCACCCAGATTTTTGGTGCCCACAGTACGATGGTCGACTTCTTTTTTTCGGGAGACCAGATAAGCGGGGTGGAAGCACCCCAGGGCATAGCCAAAAAGCAGGCAAATCAATATTTTCATTGCAGCACCTTCCTTGTATCTATGGGATATATTATAGGAACACCGCCAAAATTATACAAGGAAGCGGCGCAAAAGTTTACGAAAAGATAACAATTCCGCCTGTCCGGCAGGACAGGCGGTGGATCGTTATATAAAGAATTTGCGTTCCATGACCAGTCGGGCGCTGCGGCAGATGGCAAGGAAGATCAGCACGCCGCCCAGGACGGTCAGGGTCACCAGGGGGTACAAAGACCAGCCGATGAACCGAGGCAGTCCGAAGGTGTAATCCATTAGAAGCTCACACATCAGGGTCAGGGCACCTGTGGCGATGATACCGCCGCCTACGATATAAAGGGTTCCCTTTTTTACATAGCGCAGCAGCGCGGTCATGGCGGAGACCACCAGTGCTACGCCCCCGGAGACCGGCAGGGCAAAGGTGAGGAACCAGCTTCCCCCGGTGGACCAGCAAAGGTACATTAGGTAGGCGATCACCGCAGCAAAGCCGCAGGGCACAAAGATCACAGGGTTTGGTCTCCGGAACCAAAGAGGCAGGATGATCCAGATATAACCCACCAACAACGCCCCGATCACGTGGCAGGACCAAGTTACGGCATGGTTGGTTTGCAGGTCTGCCAGCAGCACCAGTACCAGAGGCAGCAGGAAGCCCACGGTCACCAGAATGTGCAGTCCCCGGGCAAGGGGGCGCTCCGGGGGGAGCTTTCCCTCCGGGTACAAAGGCTCGGCATGGGGGCGCTCCAGCTGGGGATGGTAGACCACAGTACCGCACAGGGGACAGGTCTTTTCCGTGTCTGCCAGCTTAACGCCGCATTGAATACAGTACATGAAGCTCCCTCCTTTACATCATCCGGTCGTCCCGGTTGCTTTGTACTTCCACCGGGATGCCCAGTTCCCGAAGGACCTGATGGAACCGGCTTTCCAGCTTGGCTTCCCGGATGGAACGGATAAAATTGACATACAGGGTGTCCCCATAGGACAGCACACCGCAATTGTAGGGGGCGGTGG
Source organism: Oscillospiraceae bacterium (assembly GCA_017624645.1). Classification (GTDB taxonomy): domain Bacteria; phylum Bacillota; class Clostridia; order Oscillospirales; family Oscillospiraceae; genus Faecousia. Next base: position 1,760 of record JAGAMQ010000111.1, on the reverse strand, counting down.
CCTGAACACCCAGGATAAAGTCAAAACGGGTAATATACGGTTTCATTTCCTCCGGGACGGTGACGGCACCCAGATTGGAAAGGGACAGGCAGGATTTTCGTTCTCCCACCGTGTCAAAAATCATCCGCATAATCAGGTTTTTCAAAAAAAGAGGCATGAGCCGCACCAAAAGAAGCTCTTCGCTGGAGACATTGGTGGCGATCATCATTCCCATGTGCTTGGGGGTGATCTCCAGACCCATCCAGTGCTGTACGATTCTGCAGATCTCCTCAAAGGAATATTCTCCCAGCCGGGGCAGCAGCTCCGGCACCGTGTACATGGCGAAGTTGCGCAGGGTTTTGCTGGGGAACAGCTTTCGAAGGTTTACGGGGATGAGTACCTTGATGGGTTTGCGCCGGGCAGGATTGCTTACCTGCTCCTTTTGCAGCTGCTGCAGCGCCTGCATCATCACCGCACACAAAAAGGCGGTGAGGGTGACCCCATAGCTGTGGGCTTTTTCCAGTGCGGCGGATACCGGGATCCGGAAGCAGGTCTGGTGCAGGAAGCCGTCCTCCTCCGGCATGCCGTCTACGCGCCATGCGGTGCGGGAACGGCGGCCTGCCTGCAAAGCACCTGCATATTTGGGGAAGCTGTCCTCCAGCTCCTCTTCCTTGGGTGCTTCCAGTCTGCCCAGCACTCCATGGGTGGCACTGATGTGGATGCCGTACTTTTGATGCAGGTATTCCGCGGTGAGGGTCTTCAGGAAGATCAGAGAACCGTTGCCGTCGGAAAGGGAGTGGAAGATCTCCAAGGCAATGCGGTTTTTGTGGCAGATCACCCGGAAGGCACACTGACGCACCTCGTCCCGGGACATGCGGGCCAGAGGATAGCTGTACTCTTCCCGGACAGCAGGTGCTTGCTCCAGCTGCTGCAGGTAGTACCAGAACAAACCCCGGCGCAGTCGTGTGGCAAAGGAGGGGAACCGGCGCACCGTCACATCCAGTGCCGACTGCAAAACTTCTTTATCCACCGGTTCTGTAAGGGTCACGGAGAGCCGGTACACGTTGCTCCAGTTCTGCCGCCGGGCAGCAGGATAGATCTTGGCGGCGTTGTCCAGCCTCAGCCACCGAAGCTTGTTGGCAGGATACATATGCTTATTAAAAAATTGCTCAATGGTTTCAAAATCTCTGTCATCCTCGGAGAGCCCGTACAGCAGGTAGCCGTGCCACCGGTCCTGCCGGACGACCAACTTGCTTTCACAGTCCGCTGCCAGCAGCCGCCGGTGCATCAGGGCAGCATCGTCCAGCAGGATCTCCATATCCCCCACACACAGCAAAGAAGGGGGCATACCTGTGAGATCGCCCAGCAAAGGAGACACCAGGGGGTTCTCCGGCTCCTGGGTGTAGCATTGGGTGTAAAAGGTGAGCTGCTGCAGGGTCATGGAGGGGTCAATGTCCCGGTTTTTCTCATAGGAGCTGCCGGAGGCAGTAAGGTCTGTCCAGGGAGAGATGCCCAGGATCCCGCAGGGCATGGGAAGTTCCAGCCGCTTCAGTTCCAAACAAAGGGCGTAGCAAAGTCCGCCGCCGGCGCTTTCACCGCAGAGGGTGATGCTTCCAGCGTAGCCCTTGTCCAAAAGGTAGCGGTAGCTTTCCAGCGCATCCTCCACCGCCGCCGGGAAGGGGGCTTCCGGTGCCAGTCGGTAGGCAGGACAAAACACCCTGGTGCCGGTGCGCTGGGAGAGCATGGAGCCGAAGCCCAAAGCATAATCCAGACCGCCGCAG
>JAGAMQ010000110.1 GCA_017624645.1 Oscillospiraceae bacterium | reverse complement strand
GCAGGCGATCTTCAGAGCAGCCTTGGCGGTACGCTTGCCGTTACGGGTCTGCAGCATATACAGCTTGCCGTCCTCAACGGTGAACTCCATGTCCTGCATGTCGTGGTAGTGGTTCTCCAGGATCTGGCAGACGTTGGTGAACTGGGCGAAAGCCTCGGGGAACTTGTCGGCCATTTCAGAGATGGGCATGGGGGTACGGACGCCGGCGACCACGTCTTCGCCCTGGGCGTTGGTCAGGAACTCACCCATCAGCTTCTTTTCGCCGGTGGAGGGGTTACGGGTAAAGGCAACGCCGGTACCGCAGTTGTCACCCATGTTGCCGAAAGCCATCATCTGCACGTTGACAGCAGTGCCCCAGGAGTAGGGGATATCGTTGTCGCGGCGGTAAACGTTGGCACGGGGGTTGTCCCAGCTGCGGAACACAGCCTCAACAGCGCCCATCAGCTGCTCCTTGGGAACGGAGGGGAAATCCTTGCCGATCTTGTTCTTGTACTCAGCCTTGAACTGGTTAGCCAGCTCCTTCAGATCCTCGGCAGTCAGCTCCACGTCCTGGGTGACGCCCTTTGCTTCCTTCATCTTGTCGATGAGCTCTTCAAAGTACTTCTTGCCCACTTCCATAACCACGTCGGAATACATCTGGATGAACCGACGGTAGCAGTCGTAAGCCCAACGGGGGTTGCCGGACTTGGCAGCCATGGTTTCCACCACCTGCTCGTTCAGACCCAGGTTCAGGATGGTATCCATCATGCCGGGCATGGAGGCGCGGGCGCCGGAACGGACGGAGACCAGCAGAGGATTGTTCAGGTCACCGAACTTCTTGCCGGTAATGCCTTCCATCTTCTCTACGTACTCCATGATCTGGGCCTGGATCTCTTCGTTGATCTTACGGCCGTCTTCGTAATACTTGGTGCAGGCTTCGGTGGAGATGGTGAAGCCCTGGGGGACAGGCAGACCAATGTTGGTCATCTCGGCCAGGTTAGCGCCCTTGCCGCCAAGCAGCTCGCGCATCTTGCCGTTGCCTTCGGTAAACAGGTAGACGTACTTATGAGACATTTGTGTACCCCTTTCATTTTTGACGGATTTCAACCGTCTTTTTTGATTATTTTGACATTTTTTATTTAATGCGCATATAGTATAGCATGTGACATGGGGAATTGCAACAACTTTTGCTGATTTTTTCCGTTTTGCAAGTTCTTGTGCAAAAAAGGGGTCCGCAGGATTGCGGACCCGGAACATCGGTATGAGGTTGGGTATGACGGGAGAAATCAGTATTCCCGGATCACTGCCTTTACAAGGCCGATAAGCTCTGCCTGAGAGCCGTCAATGGGTTCATAGGCGGGGTTTTCCGGCATGAGCCAGATCTCTCCGTTTTTTCGGGACAGGCGTTTGACGGTGGCCTCGTCCTCGATCCGCGCAACTACGATTTGTCCGTCATCGGCGGTGGACTGAGGGCGCACCACTACTTTGTCGCCGTCCAGAATACCGGCATTTACCATGCTGTCGCCCCGGACCCGCAGGGCGAAGCAGGAGGGGTCTCCCTCCCATGCCATGGTGCCCTCCTGATTTTCCACAGCTAGAATGGGCAGTCCGGCAGTGACCACCCCTACCACAGGGATCTGACCCGGGCGTTGGGCGGTGACAATGGAGCGCTTACGCCCTTTGCCTCCCGGGGCCAGGAGCAGACCCTTTGCCTGCAACTGCTGCAGATGGTAGCTGACAGATGCGGTGGAGCTTAAACCTACTGCAGCACCGATCTCCCGGACAGAGGGTGCATAGCCATTTTCCTGAACGAATTGATTGACGAAATCCAAAATAAGCTGGGATTTGTTACTGGTTCTGGACATATCCCTACCCCCACAAAACATAGTCTTTTCTTTTATAATAGCACAAATGAACGAAAAAGCAAATGAAAATTTTCGGGTGCACTGTCTGCGACAGTGCGTTAAATTGGAATGTACTTTACAGACGGTGCGGTTTGGGGTAAAATAAGGAAAAGGAGGGATCTTTTGTGTTTCGTGATACCAATGAGGAGCTGCGGCGGCTGGAGCAGGAGCTGCTTCGGGAGGAAACTGTACAGCAGGAAGCTGATGAAGCGCCCTCTGCAGAGGCTGAAGAAGATTATGTTAACTACCAAGTCCTTTGCCCTGTGTACAACACCGACCGTACCGATGTAGATATGGAGGAATACAGCCATACTGTCCGGGAACCGGAAAAGTCCCTCACAGGATGGATCGTGCTGGCATTTTTGTTGATGACCGGGATCGTCTGCGTATTGGGTTATTGGCTTCTCCGATATTTGGGGGTGTTGGGATGATGTATTTTGGAAGACCGCCAGTGGGACGCTTTGCGCCCACGCCCTCCGGTCGGATGCATTTGGGAAATGTGTTTGCTGCGCTGTTGGCATGGCTATCCGTGCGCAGCCGGGGTGGCTACATGGTGCTGCGGATGGAGGATCTGGACACCCAGCGCACCAGTGAGGAATATGCACAGCTCTTGCGGGAGGATCTTATTTGGCTGGGTCTTGACTGGGACGATGAAACCCCGCCCCAAAGCCAGCGCACGGAAGTGTATCAGCAGTATTTTGACAGGCTGAAGGATATGGACCTACTGTATCCCTGCTACTGCACCCGCAGTCAGCTTCACAGTGTCAACGCCCCTCATCTGTCCGACGGTACATATGTATATCCCGGAACCTGCCGGGGTCTGACCCAAGAGCAGCGCTCTGCCTTTGACCGGGCACCCTCCTGGCGGGTAAGGGTACCGGACAAGCTTTGGAAATTCCGGGACATGGTACAGGGCGGCTATGCGGAAAACCTTGTGAGGGATTGCGGCGATTTTGTGGTTCGCCGGGCGGACGGTGTGTTTGTGTACCAGCTGGCGGTGACGGTGGACGACGGGGAAAGTGAGGTCACGGAGGTGGTCCGGGGCATGGACCTTCTAAGCTCCGCGCCCCGGCAGATGTATCTGCAGGAGCTGTTTGGCTTCCGCCACCCCCAATACGCCCATGTCCCCATGCTGCTGGCCCCCGACGGACGGAGGCTGAGCAAGCGGGACAGGGATCTGGATTTGGGGCAGCTACGCAGCAAGCTTTCCCCGGAACAGCTCATCGGCATCCTTGCCCACGCTTCGGGGCTTACTCCGGATGCCGCGCCTGTCAGCGCAAAAGAACTGGCGCAGGAGTTTTCTTGGGATAGAGTTCGTACTGAGAATATCTGTTTGGAAGCGAAAGACCTTGCTATTTTGTAACAGCTGGTATATAATGGTTTTACAGAAAAAAACATCTGGAGGTATTTTTCATGGCAAAAAAACCTGTTTTGGTAGTCATGGCAGCGGGTATGGGCAGCCGGTATGGCGGCCTGAAGCAGATCGATCCCGTGGGTAGCCAGGGAGAGGCGATTCTGGACTACTCTCTGTACGATGCCCATGAGGCAGGCTTTGAAACGGCTGTCATCATTATTAAGAAGGCCATCCAAAAGGATTTTATGGAGACGGTGGGTCAGCGGCTGAAGAAGTGCCCCATGGAGATCCGTTATGCATATCAGGAGCTGGAGAAGGTTCCGGCAGGCTTCGTGATCCCCCGGGAAAGACAGAAGCCCTGGGGCACCAGCCATGCAGTGCTGTGCGCCCGGGAAGAGATCGACGGCGCACCCTTTGCGGTGATCAATTCCGACGATTACTACGGAAAGTCCGCCTTCAAGGTGATCTATGACTATCTGTGCAGCGCACAGGATACCCAGGTGAAGGACTACTGCATGGTTGGCTATCTTCTGGGCAACACCGTTACCGACAACGGCAGCGTGGCAAGAGGTGTGTGTCAGGTAGGTGCTGACGGCAATCTTTCTGACATTGTGGAGCGAACCAAGATCGAAAAGTATGCTGGCGGTATTCACTTCACCGAGGATGACGGGGCCAGCTGGGAGGATCTGACAGGGGATACCATTGTGTCCATGAATATGTGGGGCTTTACCCCCAGCTTTTTGGATGCACTGCAGGATCGATTCCCGGAATTCCTGCAGGAGCAGGTTCCCGGCAATCCCCTGAAGGCAGAGTATCTGCTGCCCCGGACTGTGGATGCCATGCTCAAGGCTGGACAGGCAACGGTGAAGGTGCTGAAGTCTGCCGACCGGTGGTACGGTGTGACCTACGCCGCAGATAAGCCCATGGTGGTGGCGGCGCTGGCTTCCCTCCGGGAGCAGGGCAAGTACCCCGATGGCCTGTGGAAGTAAGAATATGGAAAGAGCCGGTGCGAACAGCACCGGCTCTTTTTTATTGAAAGGAATAGCCGGCATCCAGCAGCCGGGTCAGAGCATTGTTTGCCTCCTCATCGGAAAACAGGGAGGTAAACTGCTTTTTAATAGCCAGGGCTTCCAGAGAAAGCTCCAGCCGGCCCTTTTGGGCAAGGGCGGCAAAACCGTCACTTTCCCGATGGGAGGACAAGACCCGGTGGGCGTGAATCATGGGACTGTCCGGCAAGGGGCGCTGCCGCACCCCCAGGGCGGCGGCTTCCTCTATGGCTTTTTGCCATGCGGCGATGAATTTTTCTTCCATTTTACTTTTCCAAAATGATGGGGCCGCTGGCATCTTCCAGGGTGCTACGGATGTGCTGTGCGGCTTCCTCGGGGGTCACAGTGACCTGCTGGCCGGTGCGCATATTCTTCACAGAACACTTGCCTTGGGCCAACTCGTCCTCACCCAGCAGGACGGCAAAGGGAACGCCCAGCTTGTCGCAGTAGCTCATCTTTTGCTTGAACTTCTTTTGCTCGCCGTACAGCTGCACCCGGATTCCGGCGGAGCGAAGCTGCTCAGCAAGGGCGATGGCAGCACCGGCATCCTCGGTCATGGGCAGCACCAGGGCATCGGCGGGGGCGCTGGGCAGTTCCGGATTCAAAAGTCCCTGCTCGTCCAGCACATAGAAAAGGCGGGTCAGTCCGATGGAGATGCCCACGCCGGGAAGCTGCCGCTCGGTGTAGTAGCCGGCAAGATCGTCATAACGGCCGCCGGAGCACACAGAGCCGATCTGGGGATGATCCAGCAGCGTAGTCTCGTATACAGTGCCGGTGTAGTAGTCAAGACCCCGGGCGATGGTCAGATCCACAGCGAAATTCTCTTCGGGAACGCCGAAAGCGGAAAGATTTTTGGTTACGGCTTTCAGCTCCTGCACACCGGCATCAAAGACTTCATTTCTGCCGGAGTAACCCTCCAAAGCGTCAAGGACCTCCTCGTTGGTGCCGGAGATGGCGATGAACTTCAAGATCTCGTCGGCCTGATCGCCGGTGAGGGCACAGTCCTCCACCAAAATGGTGCGGACCTTCTCGGCACCGATCTTATCCAGCTTGTCTACGGTGCGCATGATGTCGCCGCTCTTGTGGGACAGCTCCAGCATGGCGTAGAAGCCGTTGAGGATCTTACGGTTGTTCACACGGATCTGGAAGCGCTTCAAACCGAAGCCCCGGAACACCCGGTAGATGATGGCGGGGATCTCCGCCTCGTTGAGGATATCCAGCTTGCCGTCGCCGATGATGTCGATATCTGCCTGATAGAATTCCCGGAACCGGCCTCTCTGTGCCCGCTCTCCCCGGTAGACCTTGCTGATCTGGTAGCGCCGGAAGGGGAAGGCAAGCTCGTTGCAGTGCAGAGCCACATACTTGGCAAGGGGAACCGTCAGATCAAAGCGCAAAGCCAGATCACTGTCACCCTTCTGGAAACGGTAGATCTGCTTCTCTGTCTCACCGCCGCCCTTGGCAAGGAGGATCTGTGCGTCCTCGATGGCGGGGGTATCCAGAGGGGCAAAGCCGTAAAGACTGTAGGTATCCCGGAGAATCTGCATCATCCGCTCCAGCTTTTGCTGCTTTTCCGGCAGCAGCTCCATGAAGCCGGAGAGGGTACGGGGTTTGATTCTTTCCATAATTGACTATCCTTTCAAAGTAAAATGCCGCCCGCCGAAAATGCCGGGCGGCTGTGAAGATCAGAACTTGGGTTTGCTGTGAACCATTTCACGCCAGTCAAGATCGCCCCGCTGCAGACCCATGATGGCCATTTCCGCACTGGCAAGGTTGGTGGCGATGGGCACATTTTGCTTGTCGCAGTGGCGGATGGTTTCGATCATCTGGCTGTCGTCCCAGGGGTCGGTGGTGTTGGGATCGGTGAAAAGCAGAACAAGATCGATCTCATTGTAGGCGATCCGGGCGTTGATCTGCTGGTGACCGCCCTGCTTATGGGAAAGGAGCAAGGTGATGGGCAGACCGGTATTGTCGGCGATGAGCCGGCCGGTGGTGGCGGTGGCGAAGAGCGTATGCTTGGACAGCACACTCTTATATGCGGTACAGAACTGGATCATCAGTTCTTTTTTCTTATCGTGAGCCAAAAATGCAATGTTCACAGCAATCACTCCTTTTTCAGATCTGGGAATTAAAGTCGAACCGGAACTTTCCAGCCAAGAATCCTTTTGGCGATCCGTTTGCAGGCGGCAGCGGCGCCTTTGCCTGTGTAGCCCAGAAGGGGCTGCCGGAAGGCGGCTGCAAGGACCACATCGGGATCCTCCGGCACCAGTCCCAGCAGAGGCAGGCCTGCCTGGTCCATGATATCGTCCACCGTCAGATCCATGGCGGCAGCCATCTTCCTACTGATGCGGTTGACGATCAGACGAATATTTTGTTTGCCCATCAGCTCCAGCTTTTCAGAGGCCTGGGCGGCATCCCGGATGGCAGCGGGGTCGGCACCTGTGACCAAAAGGATCCGGTCGGCGCTGCCGGCAGCAAGGCGGAAGCCGGCATCGATCCCGGCGGGAGCATCCAGCAAAATGTAATGAAACTGATTCCGTGCCTGCCGCAGCATGGCGGAAAATGCCACAGGGTCGATGCTGTCGGCGGGGCAGTCCATAGGCGCGGTGAGAAACCGCAGATTGGGATATACCGGGTGCCGGGCAGCCTGCTCCGGAGAATATTCTCCCCGGCAGACCTCCCAGAAGGAGAGGGCACCCAGCTGGGAAATGCCCAACGCAATATCCAGATTTCGCAGACCTACATCACAGTCGATGCAAAGCACCTGCTTTCCCATCTGGGCCAAGGCGGTTCCCAGCCCGGCACAGACGGAGGTTTTTCCCGTGCCGCCCTTGCCGGAGAGCACAGCGATGACCTCGCCCAAGCCGGTCACCTCCTCGCCTGATGGGTACAATACCCAATTTCATATCATTATAATGGAATAATCCACAAAAAGCAAGAGGAAAGCCGTGGGTTTTCAAAGGATTTTCGGCAGAATATCTAAAGGAATCTTCTTTGCCGTTCCCAATGTTTGCGCAATTGTATGGAGGAAACCAAGGAAGGGCATGGGCTGGAACGAGTTTTAGCCGGGGAAAAAGGCTTTTGCTGGCAAAAGTACCCCCGGAAAATCGGTGCAGAGGAAAAATTTATAAAAATTTTATGGAAAAACTGCAAATAGTGCTTGCTTTTTCCAAAAGGGTAGGTTATTATATGCCTGTTAGCACTCAAGACAAATGAGTGCTAATCACTGTGTAGGTAAAGGCAGCGTACCGCTGCCGCTGAATAAGGAGGACAAACTATGAAACTGAAACCCATGGCAGATAACATTCTGCTGAAGCAGACCGAGGCGGAGGAGACTACCGCTTCCGGCATCATTCTTGCCGCTACCACCAAGGAGAAGCCCGCCATTTATGAAGTGGTGTCCGCAGGTCCCGAGGTGAAGGAAATCAAGGCTGGCGACAAGGTCGTGGTCGGCAACTACACCGGCAGCGATATCAAGCTGGACGGCGTGGATTACAAGTTTGTGAAGCTGGAAGATGTTCTGGCTACCGTAACTGACTGAGCAGGAGGAAATACACTATGGCAAAGATGATTGTTTATGGCGAGGAAGCTCGCAGAAAGCTGCAGGCCGGTATTGACCAGCTTGCCGATACCGTTAAGGTCACCCTGGGACCCAAGGGCCGCAATGTGGTTTTGTCCCGTAAGTTCGGCGCACCCCTGATCACCAACGACGGCGTGACCATCGCCAAGGAAGTGGAGCTGGAGGATGCTTTCGAGAACATGGGCGCACAGCTCATCCGTGAGGTGGCTACCAAGACCAACGATGTTGCCGGTGACGGCACTACCACCGCTACCGTGCTGGCACAGGCCATCACCCGTGAGGGTCTGAAGAACCTGTCTGCAGGTGCCAACCCCATGG
>JAGAMQ010000109.1 GCA_017624645.1 Oscillospiraceae bacterium | reverse complement strand
GCCTTGACGCAGACGATGTTGAAGCGGCCCTGCAGACGGTTCAGCAGCAGAGTGGCCAGAGCATCGCCTTCGACATCCTCGGCGATAATCATCATCTTCCGGCCGGCCTTGACGATGGGCTCCAGAATGGGCAGGATCTCCTGGATGGAGGCGATCTTCTTATCGGTGATCAGGATGTAGCAGTCATCCAGGACAGCTTCCATCTTGTCGGTGTCGGTGACCATGTAGGGGGAGATGTAGCCCCGGTCGAACTGCATACCCTCCACGACCTCCAGGCCGGTCTCAGCGGTCTTGGACTCCTCGATGGTGATAACACCCTCGGAGCCGACCTTCTTCATAGCCTCAGCGATCAGCTCACCGATGGCAGCGTCGCCGGAGGAAACAGTACCGACTCTTGCGATATCCTCAGAACCATTGACGGGCACGGAGTTGGCCTTGATGGCCTCCACAGCGGCGGCAACGGCCTTTTCGATGCCCTTGCGCATGACGATGGGGTTGGCGCCGGCAGACAGGTTCTTCAGACCCTCGCGGGTGATGGCCTGGGCCAGAACGGTAGCGGTGGTGGTGCCGTCACCGGCAACATCGTTGGTCTTGGTAGCTACCTCACGGATCAGCTGAGCGCCCATATTCTCAAAGGCATCCTCCAGCTCCACCTCTTTGGCGATTGTCACGCCGTCGTTGGTGATCAGGGGTGCGCCGAACTTCTTGCCCAGCACAACGTTGCGGCCCTTGGGTCCCAGGGTAACCTTAACGGTATCGGCCAGCTGGTCGATGCCGGATTGCAGCTTCTTGCGGGCTTCCTCGCCGTAAATAATCATTTTTGCCATAGTTAATTCCTCCCTTAGTCAGTCACAACAGCCAGGATATCATCCTGCTTGACAAACTTGTAGTCCACGCCGTCCAGCTTGATCTCGCTGCCGACAAAATTGCCCACGATCACCTTTTCGCCGGGCTTGACGGTCACGGTCACGTCCTTGGTGCCGGGGCCAGCCGATACCACCTCATAAATTGCGGGCTTTTCCTTATTGGAAGTAGCCAGAATGATGCCGAAGGAGGTAGTCTCCTGGGTTTCGGCGGCTTTCAGCAGAATATTGTCTGCCATAGGTCTGAGTTTCATTGTTTTGCCTCCATATACTAATAGTATTTTAGACCGGCAGGAATGACCTGCCAAATATCTACAAATTTTTGGCACTCTTTCCGTAAGAGTGCTAACGTGTCTATATCATAGCCTAACCCTTACGAAAAAGCAAGTCCTTTTTGCATATTTTATTTGAAAAAATTGTAAATGTTTTTGCGCAAACCGGGTGCAATACAGCTTTTGTCGCTTTTCCAGCCAAGCCTTGCCGGTCAGGCAAGGTTTGATCCTCCTTTTGTCCGCACCATCAAATTTATGAAATCCTTTCTTAACATTTCTGAAATATCCGGTTATGGATTTGCCTAAAAACAGCTGCCAAAGGGTGAATATTTCGTAAACAGTGGGCAAAAAATCAAAAAATGGTTGTATTCTTGACTAAAATGATGTAAAATAGTACGGTCTATAAGAATGTGCATTTTACATATCAAGAAATTTGGAGGAATATTCCATGGACAAACCCATTGTACTTGTAATTATGGACGGCGTCGGTAAGGGTGACGGCGGCAGCGGCGATGCTGTTGTGCAGGCCAAGACTCCCAACCTGGACCGTCTTCTGTCTGAATGCCCCCACACCTACCTGAAGGCCCACGGCACCGCCGTCGGTCTGCCCTCTGATGAGGATATGGGCAACTCCGAGGTGGGTCACAACGCCCTCGGCTGCGGCCAGGTCTACTCCCAGGGCGCAAAGCTGGTTGGCGAATCCATTGAAAACGGCAGCCTGTTCCGTTCTGCCACCTGGCAGAGCCTGGCCGAAAACGCCAAGAATAAGGCTATGCACTTTATCGGCCTTTTGTCCGACGGCAACGTCCACTCCAACATCAGCCACCTGATCGCCCTGCTGAAGCAGGCTAAGGCTGAGGGTGTGAAGAAGGCCTACTGCCACATTCTTCTGGATGGCCGTGATGTGCCTGCCACCTCCGCGCTGGAGTATGTGGGTCAGCTGGAGGATGTGCTGGCTGCGCTCTCCGGCGACGGCTGTGACTACGCCATCGCTTCCGGCGGCGGCCGTATGCAGGTAACTATGGACCGGTACGAAGCCAACTGGGGTATGGTGGAAAAGGGCTGGCAGACCCACGTGCAGGGTATTGGCAGACAGTTTGCTTCCGCCAAGGACGCCATTGAGACCTACCGGGCAGAAACCGGCTGCATTGACCAGGATCTGCCTGCCTTCGTGATCGCCCGTGACGGTCAGCCCGTTGCTAAGATCGCAAACGGCGACAGCGTGATCCTGTTCAACTTCCGCGGCGACCGGGCGCAGGAGATCAGCCTGGCCTTCGACCGGAAGGATTTCGACAAGTTTGACCGGGGTGACTACACCGGCGTGAAATTTGCCGGTATGCTGCAGTATGACGGCGACCTGAATATCCCCGAAAACTACCTGGTTCAGCCCCCCGTGATCACCAACACCCTGACCGAGGTGCTGTGCGGCGCCGGCATCACCGAATATGCCGTATCTGAGACCCAGAAATACGGTCACGTCACCTATTTCTGGAACGGCAACCGCTCCGGCAAGGTTGACGAGGCTCTGGAGGACTACGAGGAGATCCCCTCCGACGTGATCCCCTTTGAGCAGGCACCTGCTATGAAGAGCAAGGAGATCACTGAAAAGCTGGTAGAGGCTATGGCCTCCGGCAAGTACAGCTTCCTGCGCTGCAACTACCCCAACGGTGATATGGTGGGTCACACCGGCGTGATGGATGCGGTCATCTATGCTATGGAATGTGTGGATAACGGCTTGGGTCAGATCATCGAGGCTGCCGACAAGTACGGCTACCGGGTGCTGATCACTGCCGACCACGGCAACGCCGATCAGATGACCGATACCAAGAAGGGCAAGACCTCTGTACGGACTGCCCACTCTCTGAACCCCGTTCCCTTTATTATCTACGACAAAGACACAAATTGGGTCATCCGGGAAGGCCAGTACGGCCTTGCCAATGTGGCTCCCACCATCGTGAAGATGATGGGTCTGACCGCACCTGACTGCTGGGAAGCCAGCATGGTTTGACCACTCTGAAAAGGAGGCAACTTTATGATTACCCATCAGAACAAATCCGGTAAGGTATTCGTCAGCGGCAATGTATACACCGATATTGCCGGCACCGCAGCCACCAACTGCTTCGGCGTGAAGGGTATGGCTGCCCGTTCCATGAAGGACGGTCTTTATCACCTGCTGCGGAAGGAATCTGCCAGCAGAGGCGTCCATGTGGAATTCCACGAGGATGGCTCTATTTCCATTGATCTGCACATCATCGTGGATCACGGTGTGAACCTGAGCGCTGTGGGCAGCTCCATTATTTCCGAGGTGCGCTACGTGG
>JAGAMQ010000108.1 GCA_017624645.1 Oscillospiraceae bacterium | reverse complement strand
GCTGACTTATCCGTTAAAAACAAAAGCTTTTTACCATATTCCAGACAAAAAGAAGGCTGTATCAGAACGCGTAATCATATGCTACTTTTTGACGATTGGCGGCTTTTTTGACACTCTGAACAGCACCATCCCAGCAGGATGGTGCTGTTACTATTACCGACCTTTGCGGATCATACCGCAGGCAATCTTCTTTCCCGCGTTACCGGCAGGCTGAGCGTGAAAGTCGTCCGGATCACTGTGTATGACCACAGTCCGTCCGATAATTTCATTTACGGAAAACCGATCCGTTTTCACTGACAAATATGCATTTCCCCGGCACTCCAATAATGGTGGCAGGTCTCCTGCGTGTTTCGGATGGGTCTGGCCCGTTGCATTATAATGGCTTCCCGTTTCGGAAAAATCCATTCCGGAACAGCTTCCCCCTTGATGAATATGAAATCCGAAGAACCCTGTTTCACTTTCTTTGGGCAGACCGGAAATCTCCGCCGCAATCAATACACATCCGTTCTCTTGGTAAAACTGAACGCAACCCGATAGCTGCGGTGCCACTATCCCACCATGGATTTGTGCCACCGCATCTGGCCTTTTTCTACAATATTTCATTAGATCACCTCATATCAACCTATGACCGCAGCTATAGTTTGCAACAAAAATTTTGATGCACCACAGTTCTACCGCAGGGCATCTAGTATTTGACAAAAAATCCCATTTGTAGTACAATGCTATTTGTAAGAAGATTTCCTTTTTTTGCAAAATTCATTCAGTTAAGGGGGTAATGTGTTGAAAAATTCTGCAAAAAATAATTCAACAAAAAAGCGCCCCCCTGCTGACCAGCGACTGAAAAAAGTAGCCGCATTGAGCATAACAGTTACACTTTTGCTCATTATTCTACTCCTTTTTGCATTGGGCAACAACGACCTCCTGGCTCCTGCCGGCATGATTTTCGCAATCCTGTCCAAAACCATATTTACTATTGCTACATTTGGGTCAATCTTACTGACGATATTTGAACGAATCACCATGCCTCATAAGAGAAAGATAAGATGCTACATAACAGCCTTCCTTTTCTTTACGCTAATAAGTATTCCTGCATTGGCATGCGAAGTCGGGGGTGTTGTCATAGATGAGGTCTGCGAGATTTATAAGGCTGAATCTTCCTCTCCCCACACCACCGACGAACAAGTCACCCCAACGGAAAGTACCGTTCCCGTGATACCTGCAGAAGACGCAATTTGTTATGAAATGAATTTTAAGGACGCGTTTTTCTCCCAATATTCTCTGGAACAGTTGCAGAATAACAGGGTTGACTGGGCAGGATACATTACGCTTCAGCTTACCGCCCCCTCCCCCTACATGTACAATGTAAATTTTGCAAAATACGAGGAGAATATCTCTACCGTTTTTGACTATGAAGCAACATACCATGAATGGGTGGAAAAAAACCGTTTTCTGAACAATCGCCTTCAAAGAATACACTTTCTGGAGGAATGTGTTACAATAAGATGCGAAGCAGACTATTACTATAAAACCCACATCAACCAAAATCTCATTGCTCTTCGTTATGCAGACTTGGCATTTGAAAGATATCACAACGACGGTACTGCTTTTGCCATCGAAGCATATCAGGATGCGATCTACTGGCAATTGGAAAGCATTTGCACCTTCTACAGGGAATCTCCCGCCGAAAACGAAAATGCCCAAAAGATGATTACCCAGCTTATTGCCTATTATCAGCGGATCCAAAATATGCTTCCCTTAAACGATGAGCGCCACCAAAGGTCATCTATCCTCATTGATATATATGAGATGGTGAATGAACAAATCGCCGCCTGAACATTGCATCTATTTTACACATGGGAACGATATTTCTTTTGTAACAACCTGCCTGCGTTTCACACCTTGATAGGAGGCAGTAACTCCTTTTTTCTCTTCCTTCCGGTGACCTGCTCTGGGTTGCCGGAAATTTTAAAATCCCTTCCGGTAAGGCTTTACCGGAAGGGATTTTAACCTCCATTTCAAAAACACTGCGATTTTCGGAGTTGAAACCCAATAAATGCTGTTTTGTGGTGCTTTGTCCGGTGTCTAATGTCCCTTATTCTCCCCGAATGAAATCCAGCACCTGCCTCATGTTCTTCTTTCCAAAAGATATCCTCTCGTCATTGACCACAAGGCATGGCACACTCATCACTTTGTATTGGTTTTTCAGGTTTTCAAAATGATGGATGTCATATACATGGGCGGTAACATTGGGATTGGCCGCAGCGATGCGCTGTGCCGCTACCACAAGATCCGGGCACATGGTACAGGTCAGTGTAACCAAAATTTTTATATCCGTGGACTTTGTGATGGCTGCAATGATCTGCTGCACATCTGCGTCCAAGGCCTGTCCCGGACCTGCAGCATTGTACAGACCCAATACGAAAGAAGTAAACTCATGGCCACTGGGAACGCCGTGGAAGGCAAGTCCTGTGGGGGCACCGTCCGCCATGCAAACTTCCACACAGGGCGCAAAGGATTGCTGTGCCTGTCTGTCACATACCTCCACCGTCAGCTTATCAGAAAGCGCCCCAAGGGCAGTTATGAACCTCTCCAGCTCCGCGGAAATCCGACGGCTGTCCAAATGGAGCTTCAGCAAAAGCGGTCTTTCCATACGGCTGAATACCGTATCCAGCTGCTGCCGCATCTCGGGTGTAAACAGCTCCTGTCCATCGGCAGAAATCTCCGGCACAGAGTTTCCGACAGTTGCTTCACGGCGTTCTGGTGCTGAGATCTCCGGACGCAAACCGGTTTTTCCCTGCATAGCCGCCACATATTTTTCCAGCTCTGTTGCCGCCAAGGCTCCGTCGCTGGTGGCCGTCACAACTTGCCGTAAAGGCTTAATACACACATCTCCCGCCGCATAAACACCCTCTGCACTGGTCTTTTGGGAGGCATCCGTTACGATATACCCTTGTTCGTTCAGCTCTACGACACCCTTGACCGCCTCTGTAGCCGGTGCATACCCGGCAAACACAAAAACGCCAAAGGATTCTTCGCTCCTATACTCCGTCACCTCTCCGGTGGCGGTGTTTTTATACCGGGCGTAGGTCAGTCCGTTTTCACCGGACACTTCCTCCATCACGGTATTGGTCAGCACGGTGATCTTCTCGTGATTCTTCGCCTGGTCTGCCACTGATGCAGCACAGGAGAAGTCATCCTTGCGGACCAGGATCGTCACATGCCGGGCAAATTTCGTCAGGAATACGCTTTCCTCCGCCGCTGCATAACCGCCGCCCACCACGAAGATTTCTTTTCCTGTGAAAAATTCCCCATCACAGGTGGCACAGTAAGCAACGCCCCGACCCTTGTGCTCTTCCTCCCCCTTGAAGCCCACCGTTCTTGGATGTGCGCCGGTAGCCAGCAGGATACCAAGGCAGCGGTAGTCCCCCTTGTCAGTGCGCACTGTTTTAATATCTCCGGAAAGGTCAAAGCCGGTGGCTTCTGCCAATCTGAACTCCGCCCCGAAAACCTCTGCCTGCTGCTGTATGGTATCTGTCAAGGATTTGCCGCTGGTTTTGGCAATGCCGGGATAGTTGACCACCTCATGGGTAATGGCAATCTGCCCGCCAAACTGCTCCTTTTCCAGAACCACCACCCGATACTTTGCCCGGGCAAGATACAGGGCGGCGGTCAGCCCCGCAGGGCCGCCGCCGACAACGACTACATCGTACAGGTTATCCATCACAGCTGACCGACCAAGTCCAAACTGGGCTTCAGCGTTTCGCTACCTGGCTTCCAGTTGGCAGGACAAACCTGATCACCATGGGCGTGGACAAACTGACATGCCTGCACCTTCCGCAGCAGTTCCTCTGCGTTTCTGCCCACATTGCCGGCGGTCACTTCGTAGCCCACGATCTTGCCCTCAGGATTGATAATAAAAGTGCCGCGCTCGGCAAGACCGTCTGCTTCGATCAGCACTTTAAAATCCTTGGAAATGCTGTGGGTGGGGTCTGCCAGCATAGGATAATTGATCTTCTTGATCCGCTCAGATGCATCATGCCACGCCTTGTGGACGAAATGGGTATCGGTGGACACAGAATACACCTCACAGCCGATGTCCCGGAACTGCTCGTACTTATCCGCCAAGTCCTCCAATTCCGTGGGGCACACAAAGGTAAAGTCCGCAGGATAGAAGAAAAAGACGCTCCATTTTCCAAGGAGGTCTTCCTTACTGACAAATTTAAAATCATTTTCATGATAGGCATAGGTGCGAAAATCGGAAATTTCCTTGTTGATCATAGACATACTTACTTCCTCCATAAATCGTGTTGATTGCAAAATGCGTACACTGCCCGGACTTCATCCCCATCACAGATAGAGAACTTTGCCTTGGGCTTATCCTCCGGATCCAGATGGGCATACTGGATGCCGTGCTCTGTTTCCATACACACCCATTCGATATAGTGCTCCTGGGTCATGGGATGTTCCAGCTCACCAACGGTTACATGGACGGTATTTCCCTCCAACTGATATACAGGAATGTGTTTTTCCCCGGAGGCTTCTGTGGTCCCCGGAATCAGCTCCTGCATCTGTTCGCCGCAGCAGTAGACCGGAACGCCCTTGTCCCGAATCATAGCTACAATGTTGCCGCAATGCTTACAAATTAAAAATTTTTGTTTCATAGTCATCCCTCCTGTGAAAAGTGTGTCCAGATAAAAAGCAATAATGTATAAATGTCTGGACATAATATCCGCAAAAGGAAGTGAAATGATGGAACGCAGTATTTCCTATAAAAAGGGGTTTATCCCATATGCATTGGCCGCCCTTTTGATTGGGCTGGTGGGTGGCTTTTCCACGGTTTTAGGACCGGCTTTTGTGCAAGACATTGGCATTGCTTATAACAACACAACATGGACTGCTCTTGCACAGGCCATGTCTACGGCAGCCTGCGCACCGATTCTCGGCAAGGTGGGGGATGTGATCGGGCGCAGAAGGACTCTGCTTCTGGGTATTGCGGTTTTCACCTTGGGCAATGTCCTATCTGCCCTTGCGAACTCTCTTGTGTTTATGATGGTCGCCCGTTTTGTTGTCGGAGTTGGAACTGCGGCAATGAGTCCCGTGATCCTTGCCTATATCGCTACGGAATTTCCTCAGGATAAAATCGCAAAAGGCTTTTCCCTATATATGCTTCTTTCCAGCGCGTCGGTGATCATCGGACCAACCATTGGCGGTCTGCTGGTCTCTTCTTATGGATGGCGTACAATGTTGTGGGTATGTGTTGCCATTTGCGCCGGTATTTTTGCCGCCAGTGCTCTTACTTCCCGCAATCAGGTATCCACCAAAAAGCCGCTGCAAAACTTTGATGTATCCGGGGCTGTTCTGATCCTCATTTTCTTCAGCCTGCTGCTGTGCGTTCCATCTTTCGGACAGAACTTCGGCTGGACATCCAAACCGTTCCTCATTGTGCTGATTTTTGCAATTGTCAGCCTGGTGGGACTTGTCCTTGCAGAAAGAAAAAGTTCCCATCCCATCCTGTCGGGCAGCTTCATAAAACGCAGCGCTTTTATTCTAAGTGTCCTTGCCTTGTTTCTCACCCAGGGATTGATGCAGGCGAATATGACCAACACCATCGTCTTTGTCAATTACACCCAGCCGGATAACACCGCTATCTCCGGCTATGCAATCTCTGTGATGTATGTGGGTATGTCCTTGGGGGCGGTTGTTTTGGGTCCCTTGGCAGATAAATTTGACCCCAAACGCATCCTGGTAGGGTCATTCCTGTTGACCGGCATTGGGTGTGGGATTCTGCTGCTATTTACAGAGGTCACCTCTGTATTATTACTGATGGCATCTCTTGGTGTTCTTGGCTTCGGTCTGGGTGGAAACGGTACCATCTTTATGAAAGTGGTCCTTTCCGGCTTGACGCCCCAGGAGGCAGGGGCGGGCACAGGCACCTACGGTCTGTTCCGGGACCTGGCAGCACCTTTTGGCGTAGCCGTCTTTGTACCGTTATTCACGAATCAGATTACAGGAAGAATTGCTGCAGGCACAGCTGAGCCTACTGCCGCAGTTGCGTCCATTCATTTTCTGGCAATCGCAGAGATCCTGTGCGTAGTATTGGGAATAGCGGCGGTTCTGTTCCTGCCAAAACGAAAAGTTATAAAGGAGTCCTAATATGAGATTAAAAGATAAAGTCATTCTGGTAACAGCCTCCACCCGGGGAATCGGTCTAGCCATTGTGAAAAAATGCGCGGTCGAAGGCGCTCGGGTCTATATGGCCGCCCGGAACATGGATCAGGCACAGGAAATCGCAAACACCTTGGAGGGCGTAAAATGCGTGTACAATGATGCCACCAAGCCGGAAACCTTTTCTTCCATGGTAGAGGATGCAGTCCAGGATGCAGGTCACATCGATGTGCTGGTCAACAACTTCGGCACTTCCAATCCGGGAAAGGATTTGGATTTTTCCAACACAGATCCTCAGGTCTTCCTGGATACGGTCAATTTGAATCTGAGAAGTGTCTTCATGGCAAGTCAGGCTGCTACAAAACACATGGTAAACCACGGTGGCGGCAGTATCATCAATATTTCTTCTGTCGGCGGTCAAGTGCCGGACATTTCCCAGGTTGCCTATGGAACAAGCAAAGCAGCCATCAACTACCTGACAAAGCTCATTGCCGTACAGGAAGCCAAGCACAATATCCGATGCAATGCCGTCCTTCCCGGCATGACTGCCACGGAAGCCGTGGAAAAGCACCTGTCGGACGAGTTCCGGAACCTGTTTCTGCGTCATATCCCCCTGGGGCGCATCGGACTGCCGGAGGAGATCGCAGAAGCAGTGTGCTATTTCGCAAGCGACGCTTCTGCCTATACCACAGGACAAATCCTTACCGTAGCGGGCGGCTTCGGTTCGGCTACACCTGTATACGGAGATCTGTCCGATAAAAGAAACAGAAGATGAGTCGTTCTTTACAGTTTACACGACCGCATATGTGCTTTAATAGAAAAAAACACCTTCATGCCGAACAGCAGATGAAGAGAGTTTCCACTTTCAGATGACATTGCTCCTTTTATTATCCATCAGATGAACAAG
>JAGAMQ010000107.1 GCA_017624645.1 Oscillospiraceae bacterium | reverse complement strand
TGATCACACCTATCTGTCAGGAGGATGAACTATGAAAGAAGGCTATTCCGTCATCTCCTTCCCCTCTTTGGGGATTGAGCTGAATCCCCCCCGATATTTTTCCATCGGATCCCTGAATATTTACTATTACGGCGTGATCATCGCCTTGGGCCTCTTGCTGGCTGTGCTTTACGGACTGAAACGCAGAAAGCAGTTTGGGCTGAAAGAGGACGATATTCTGGACGGCGTTCTGTGGATCGTACCCTTTGCCGTTCTTTGCGCCCGGGCATATTACTGTGCCTTTAAATGGGAGGAGATGTTTGCCTCCAATCCCATTTCCGTGCTGTATGTCTGGGAGGGCGGCATTGCCATTTACGGCGGCATCATCGGTGCTGCCATCGGCGTGGTGATCCACTGTCTTGTGAAAAAGATCAGTCTGCCTGCGGTGCTGGACATTGTGGCTCTGGGCTTCCTCATCGGTCAGTGCATCGGCCGCTGGGGCAACTTCATAAACCGGGAAGCCTTCGGTGTCGAAACCGAAAGCTTCCTGCGTATGGGTCTTATGAGCACCATCAGCGGCAATGTGACCTATCACCACCCCACCTTCCTGTATGAATCCCTTTGGAACCTTGTGGGCTTTGCGGCGCTGCATTTCCTGTCCAAAAAGCGCCGCTATGACGGACAGATCGCCCTTTCCTATGTGGCATGGTACGGCTTGGGCAGAACCTTTATTGAGGGTCTGCGTACCGACAGCCTGTACATCGGCACCATGCGTGTCAGCCAGCTGGTGGCAGCCATTACCTGCTTTGCGGCAGTGGCGGTGCTGCTGTGGCAGGCGTTTGTTCCCCATGACCGGCAGAAGCTGTTTGTAAATGTGGTGGCACAGCGGGAAGCAGAGGCTGCTGCGGCTGCGGAAACAGAGCCTGCTGCAGAGGAAGCCGCCGAAGAAGAACCAGCGGAAGCTCCGGAAGAAACCAACTGATCGCTTAATTGGGATGGGAAGCGTTTGGGGATGAACTGTGTGCGGACAAATGTTTTTGAGGAAAGTACAATTTCCTATTGACAAACGCCTTTTTGTGACATATAATACTCCAAACTGAATTTCGGAAACCGTTGAGGCGAGAGTGAAACCGTAAGAGGCACTACTAGAGAGCGGGGAGGGTGGAAACCCGCAGGTAGCTGTACGGAAAATGGGTCGCTGAGGGAAAGGTGAAAGGGAACAAGTAGCCGGACCGTATGTCTGCGTTAAAGACCGGGGATGTGCAGGCATCCCGTGAGATGTCCGTGTCATGCGGATAACAAAGGTGGCACCGTGGAAATTTTCCGCCCTTTACTATGCGTAAAGGGCGGTTTTTGTATAGGGCACCCCTAAAACTCCTCTTTTGCGCTTTGCGCGCATCTTTTGCCCCAACTCTGCATTTTGAAAAGTCCGCAATACACAAAGTATTCCGAACTTTCCCAAATTTGATTTGGAACAAAACCTGCTGCTCAAATCATCAAAAACGAGCTTTTAGAGGTTGCCTGTTGTTTTCCGGATTCGGTAAAAACACTTTTGGAGGTAAAGAAAATGAAAAAGATCCTTGCAATGGTACTGTGTCTGTGTATGGTGGCGGCCTGCTTTGCCGGCTGCAATGCAGAGGAAGGCTCTCAGAAGGCACTGAAGGTTGGTGTCATTCAGTACATGAGCCATCCCTCTCTGGACAATTGCTACAACGGTGTGGCAGCCGCGCTGGAGGCTTCCTCTCTGGAAGTGACCATTGATCGGCAGATCGGTTCCAGCAACGCCGCGGAAAGCGACTGCATCAGCTACGCCAAGAACATGGTGGCGGCAAACTACGATATGATCGTCGCCATTGCCACTCCCGCCGCCCAGGCAGCCTTCGCTGCTGTGGAGGACACGGATATCCCCGTGATCTTCTGCGCTGTGTCCGATCCTGTCAGCGCCAAGCTGGTGGATTCCATGGAGAAGCCCGGTCAGAACTGCACCGGCACCTCCGATGTGCTGGACCTGAAGGCGCAGCTGGAGATGATCCTTGCGTTCCAGCCCGAGGCAAAGACCATCGGCATCCTCTACACCGCTTCTGAGGAGAACAGCCTGACCAACCTGAAGAATTTCAAGGATGTCTGTGCTGCCAAGGGTATTACCGTGGAAGCTTCTGCTGTGCAGAATGCCTCCGATATCCCCGCCGCTGCCGAAGCACTGGCAGCCAAGGTGGACTGCATCAACAACTTCACCGACAACAATGTGGTCAACAACCTTTCCGTGCTGCTCAATGCTGCTGAGAAGTATGGCATCCCTGTGTACGGCTCCGAGGAGGAGCAGGTGAAGAACGGCTGTATGGCTTCCGTGTCCATCAACTATGTTGCTCTGGGCAAGGTCACCGGTGAGATGGCTGCTCAGGTGCTGGGCGGTGCCGATGCCGGTGCTATGGCGGTTAAGACCATCACCGATGCAGAGCTGGTGTACAATTCCGATGTGGTCAGCCAGCTGGGTCTGACCCTGCCTGCTCAGTACGAAAATGCCATCAATGTGAAATAATAGGAGTTTAGGTTTTTATGGAATTCGTGGGTGCCCTTGAGGTCTTTTTGGAGATGGGTCTTATCTTCTCCGTTTTGGCCATGGGCTATTATGTATCCTACAGTATTCTGGACTTCCCCGATCTGACGGTGGAGGGTACTTTCCTCACCGGCGCGGTGGTGTTTGGACTGTTTGTAGCCAACGGACTGAATCCCTGGCTGGGATTGGTGGCGGCGTTTTTGTCCGGCTGCCTGTTTGGCGGGGTGACGGGACTTCTGCACGTGAAATTGAAGATCCGCCCTCTGCTGTGCGGCATTTTGGTGTCTACGGCGCTGATCACCGTAAATCTGGTGGGTGTTACCGCCGGTACGGTGGGAGATTTCCGGGCAGAAAGCAGCTCCATCATCTCCTTCGGTCGGGATGCGATGACTTTGAATGATGCCTTCTTCGGTAATCTGATCCCCGCCCGTGTGGCAGCCCTGGGCAATGTGCCTCTGCGTCAGCCGCTGATCTTTTTGGTGGTGGCGGTGGCATGTAAGGTGCTGCTGGACCTGTATCTGAACACCAAAAACGGCTTGCTTCTCCGGGCTACCGGCACCAATGAGCAGTTTGTGAAGATGCTGGCGGTAGATCCGGGCAAAAGCAAGATCATCGGCCTTGCCATCGGCAACGGCTGCGCCGCCATTGCAGGCGCTCTGTACACCCACACCGTGGACGGCGTGAATCAGAGCATGGGCCTGGGCATGGTGATCATCGGCCTTGCTTCTTTGATCATCGGTCTTTCCGTGTTTAAAAAGGTACGTTTCCTGAAGTCCACCACCAAGGTGATTTTCGGTGCTATCATCTATCAGGCCTGCCTTGTGGTGGTGCAGCGATTTGGTATCCCCAGTGCTTACAATAAGTTTATTATGGCGGTGCTGTTTACCTTGGTGCTGATCCTGGGCGGCAGGCAGAAGAAGCAGGGAGGTGTGAGCCGTGTTAACGCTTGAGCATATTCATACCGCGTTCCACAGGGGAACGGTGGATGAAATGAAGCTCTTTGAGGATTTTTCCTTTCGGGTGAACAAGGGAGATTTCATCTCCATTGTGGGCTCCAACGGCAGTGGCAAGACCACCCTTTTGAACCTGATCTGCGGCACACTGCAGCCGGATGCGGGCAAGATCCTGCTAAGAGACAAGGACATTACCCATCTTCCGGAATTTAAGCGGGCAAAATACATCGGCAGAGTGTTTCAGGACCCCAAGGCGGGCACCTGCTCCAATCTCACGGTGCTGGAAAATTTCGCTCTTGCGGACAATAAGGGAAAACCCTTTGCCTTGGGCAGAGCGGTGAACAAAAAGCGCATTGACTATTACAAGGAGCTGCTTTCCAAGTGTGGTATGGGGCTGGAGGACCGGCTCAATACTCCCATCGGTAATCTCAGCGGCGGTCAGCGGCAGGCAATTGCCCTGGTGCTGACCGGCATGACCGATGTGGATCTTCTGATCTTGGACGAGCATACCGCGGCGTTGGATCCCAAGTCCAGCGAGACCATTATGGAGCTGACGGATCAGCTGGTAAAGGAGCATGACCTCACGGCGGTGATGGTCACGCATAACCTGCGTTTTGCCGTGGAATACGGCAACCGGCTGGTGATGATGCACGACGGAAAAGCCATCATTGACAAGTCCGGCGAGGAAAAGAAGGCCCTGCAGGTGACAGACCTACTGGAGACATTCAATCAGATCAGTATTGAATGTGGCAACTGAATCAAAAAGCGGTGGAATCTTCCACCGCTTTTTCTCGGTCTGTTTTGCAAATTCCGGTCCGGTAGGTTGCCGGAATGGGGCATCCCCTTTATAACAAGGGAGGGGAAATTGGGATTTGCGGCATCCTGCCGGGGAGGAAGTATTTGTATTTTCTCCACCTTTGTGCTATGATGGAGAAAAACACCGGAGGTTACGGATATGGAGATTCGTTTTGCAAAACCGGAGGATGTGCCGGGGATCCTGAAGCTTTTAAAGCAGGTCGGCAGGGTGCATCATGTGGGAAGACCGGATATTTTCCGGGAAAATGCCCTGAAATACGGTGCATCTCAAGTCCTTGCCATGCTGGACAGCAAGGATACCCCTGTTTTTGTGGCGGTGCAGGAGGATCAGGTGCTGGGTTATGGCTTCTGTATTCTGAAAAGCCACAGGGAGGATCCGGTGATGAAGGATCGCATCGAGCTGTACATCGACGATCTGTGCGTGGAAGAGACTTGTCGGGGCAGGGGTGTGGGAAGGACCATCTATGAGGCCATCCTGCGCTATGCCAAAATGCGCAGGTGCTATCATGTGACATTGAATGTGTGGGCCTGCAATGAATCCGCTATGAAATTCTACCAATCTCTGGGCATGCAGGTCCAGAAGCTGGGAATGGAAACCCTTTTGGAGGAAACCGAATGTTGATCAAAGGTCAGATCTACGAAACCTGTATCCAGGACTACACCGCCGAAGGACAGGGTGTGGCACGGATCGAAGGCTGCGCTGTGTTTGTCCCCAATGCCATTGTGGGGGAGCGCTGCACGGTGCGCATCGAAAAGGTGGGCAAGACCTGGGCAGCGGGCAAGATCGTGGAGCTTTTGGAAAAATCCCCTCATCGGGTGAACCGGGAGTGCCCCGTGGCAAAGCTTTGCGGCGGCTGCGATTTTTGGCACATGGACTATGCCGAGGAGACCCGGCTGAAGGCAGACCGGGTGCGGCAGGCATTAAACCGCATCGGCGGGGAAGCTTTGGAGGGGGTGCCTATTCTGGCAGCACCGGACTGCCACGGCTATCGCAACAAGGCCCAGTACCCGGTGTCCAGCAAAAAGGGGCGGGTCTTTGCCGGCTTTTTCCGTGCCGGAACCCATCAGGTGGTGGAAAATGACCGCTGCCGCATCCTGCCGGAGGAAACCGACAGGATCAAAAAGATGGTTATAGATTATGTAAACCACTACCGGATCACTGCCTACGATGAGACCACCGGCAAAGGTCTTCTGCGCCACATCTATGTGCGCCGGGGCCAGGTGTCCGGGCAGGTGCTGGTGTGCTTGGTGGTCAACGGGGGGAAGCTGCCCCATACAGAACACCTCATTGAAAAGCTGAAGCAGGTGCCAGGGTTTGCTACCTTGGTGCTTTCCGTCAACACCCGTGCCGGCAACGCCGTGCTGGGCGAGGAATTTATCACTTTGTACGGTCCCGGTTATATTGAGGATACCCTGTGCGGTCTCCGCTTCCGGCTGTCCCCCCGATCCTTTTATCAGGTGAACCACCATCAGGCCCAGCGGCTGTACGAAGCAGCCATTGCCCATGCGGGGATCACCAAAAAGGATCTGGTACTGGATCTTTACTGTGGCGTGGGTACCATCACCCTTGCCATGGCAAAGGTGGCAGGAAAGGTTATCGGCGTAGAGGTGGTGGAGCAGGCGGTGCGCGATGCCCGGGACAATGCCCGGCGCAACGGTATTGAAAATGCGGAGTTTTTCTGTGCCGATGCCGGCAAGGCGGCACTGGAACTGGAGGAAAAGGGTGTTCACCCGGATGTGGTGGTAGTGGATCCTCCCCGAAAGGGTCTCAATGCCGATGCCATTGACGCGATGCTGAAAATGGCACCCCGGCGGATCGTATATGTGTCCTGTGACCCGGCAACCCTTGCCCGGGATGTGGCGCTTCTGAAGCAGGGGGGCTACCGATTGGTTTCTGCTCAGGCGGCAGATTTGTTTCCCCGCTGCGCCCATGTAGAATCAATCGTTTGTCTTACAAACGATTGATTCTACAATGAATTGCCGTCGGCATGAATTGCGCCTAACGGCACATGAATTGGCTGCGCCATGAATTGCCCTGCGGGGCATAAGGTTTGACGGTAATTCAATTCATGGAGCGATAGCGAGAAATCATGATGCCTGAGGCATCAATTCATGACACGATGTGTCAATTCATTAGAAGAGGAGTATTTTTATGAAGGAAAACCTCTTAATTGATTTATCCAAACAATTTGCTGTAGAAATTGTAAATCTTTGCATGGAAATCAAAGAACACAGAAAAAGTAATGTCTTGCTCAATCAGCTTTTGCGTAGCGGTACAAGCATAGGCGCAAATATCCATGAGGCCAACTATGCAGCTAGTAAAGCAGACTTTATCAATAAATTTCAAATTGCGCTAAAAGAGTGCTATGAGACCGACTATTGGCTAGACCTGTTCAAAAACACCAAGATGATAACCGAAGATGAGTACGAAACAATGTTCTCACACTGTAGCAAAATCCGCAAGTTGCTTATTGCTTCCGTTACTACCGCTAAAAACAACAAGGAGTAAAATTGCCATATTTTTTTGTATCTTCAAAAAAGCCACACTAACAACAGACCAAAAATTGGATAAGATGTGGGACCTTTGGGCTGAGGATAAATTGGATTTGCCGTGTGCAAAGCTGATGAAGTACGACAGCGAAGTCAATAACGGAGGACACAGTCAGTATTTCTTCAATGTGGCGAATTGCGAAGATTTAGCAACAGAAGTTGAAGCTGTGCTTGCAATGCTGCCCGAGCCGTTACGGGCAAATCTTGCACGG
The DNA here is from genome assembly GCA_017624645.1 of Oscillospiraceae bacterium. Classification (GTDB taxonomy): domain Bacteria; phylum Bacillota; class Clostridia; order Oscillospirales; family Oscillospiraceae; genus Faecousia. The sequence continues at coordinate 923 of JAGAMQ010000107.1, read as the reverse complement.
GGATATGCTGCTTTTTCTGAGCAGGAGGACAGCTCTGACGAGCTGTTTGAGGAATGTGATGACTTGTTCTACGAACATGAACGGCTGATCATTGATATTATTTATGAGGCTGCCAAAAACTTTACGTTATAATCGTTTGGACAACCGAATGACACTTCAATCTATTGTTTGCTTGACACGGGATTGACAGCAGGTTTTGTGTGCAAATATGTTACGCCCAAGGCTTTTGTGACAATGTTACAGAAAAATGGGGCATCCTATTGTATGATAAAGCCACAAAGGAAAAGGAGGTAACACATATGAGTACTTTTCATATTACCACAGAGAATTTTGAAAAAGAGGTGCTGGGCAGCGACCGTCCGGTACTGGTGGATTTCTGGGCAAGCTGGTGTGGTCCCTGCCGTATGGTGATTCCCATTGTGGAGGAGCTGGCACGGGAGTATCCCGAGTATAAGGTGGGCAAGGTCAATGTGGACGAGGAAGCGGAGCTGGCAAGCCGGTTCGGGATCATGAGCATCCCGACGCTGCTGGTGTTCCGGGATGGCAAGCTTGCACAGCAGGCGGTGGGCGCCCGGTCCAAGGAGGAGCTTCTTGCCATGCTGGAAGAGTAAAGAAAAAAGCGGATGGCTGCCATCCGCTTTTTTTGTTATTCCTGTTTTTCGAAAGCCTCGGGACCGTGCTTGCACAGGGGGCAGATATAGTCCGGGGGAAGCTCTGCACCCTCATACACATAGCCGCATACGGTGCAGACCCAGCTTTCATTCTTCACGGGCTGGGGCTTGGGCTTTACATGGTCAAAATAATACTGGTAGGTCATACTGGGCTCTTCTCCCAGCACCAGTGCATCGGTGACATCTGCAATAAACAGGGTGTGTGTGCCGCAGTCTACGGTGGTGAGGACCTTGCCACTGATAACGGCGTTG
>JAGAMQ010000106.1 GCA_017624645.1 Oscillospiraceae bacterium | reverse complement strand
TTGCCTTTTCGCCGAAGATAGCCCGGAGCAGGCGTTCCTCGGGGGTCAGCTCGGTCTCGCCCTTGGGGGTAACCTTACCCACCAGGTAATCGCCGGAGTGGACCTCAGCACCGATACGGATGATACCGTTCTCGTCCAGATCCTTCAGGGTATCCTCGCCCACATTGGGGATGTCACGGGTGATTTCCTCGGGTCCCAGCTTGGTATCCCGGGCCTCGGTCTCGTGCTCCTCGATGTGGATGGAGGTAAACACATCCTCCCGGACCAGACGCTCGTTCAGCAGAATGGCGTCCTCGTAGTTGTAACCTTCCCAGGTCACGAAGCCGATGAGCACGTTCTTACCCAGAGCGATCTCACCGCCGGAACAGGAAGGACCGTCGGCAATGATCTGGTTTGCCTCTACCCGCTCGCCCACAGTAACAATGGGCCGCTGGTTGATGCAGGTACCTGCGTTGCTTCGGGCAAACTTGGTCAGGCGGTAGGTCTGCACATCACCGTCATCGTAACGGATGGCGATTTCGGTGGCGGAAACCGCAGTAACGGTACCGACACCCTCTGCCTTGATGCAAACCTCGGAGTCCACAGCAGCAGCATGCTCAATGCCTGTGGCAACGATGGGAGGCTCGGTGGTCAGCAGAGGCACTGCCTGACGCTGCATGTTTGCGCCCATCAGAGCACGGTTTGCGTCGTCGTTCTGCAGGAAGGGAATGAAGGAAGTCGCAATGGAGATCATCATTCTGGGGGACACATCGATGTAGTCGATGACGTTGCGGTCCACCTCAATGATCTCATTACGGTGACGGCAGGTGATACGCTCATTTGCCAGGCAGCCATTCTCGTCCAGAGGTTCGTTGGCCTGACCGATATAGAAATCGTCTTCCACATCGGCGGTCATATAATCCACCTGATCGGTGACCTTGCCGGTAGCCTTGTCCACCTTGCGGTAGGGAGCTTCCACGAAGCCGTACTCATTGATCTTGGCAAAGGTCGCCAAGTAGTTGATCAGACCGATGTTGGGACCTTCGGGGGTCTCGATGGGACACATACGGCCATAGTGAGTATAGTGGATATCACGCACATCGAAGGATGCACGCTCACGGCTCAGACCGCCGGGGCCCAGTGCAGACAGACGGCGCTTGTGGGTCAGCTCTGCCAGGGGGTTGTTCTGGTCCATAAACTGGGACAGCGGAGAGGAACCGAAGAATTCCTTGATCACCGCGGTCACAGGACGAATGTTGATCAGGCTCTGGGGAGTGACGGCCTCCAGATCCTGAACGGTCATACGCTCACGGATCACACGGTCCAGTCGGCTGAAGCCGATGCGGAACTGGTTCTGCAGCAGTTCGCCCACGCAGCGCAGGCGGCGGTTACCCAGATGGTCGATATCGTCAGCGGTGCCGACACCCTCTGCCACGCAGTTGAGATAGTTGATGGATGCCATGATGTCATCCACAATGATGTGCTTGGGAATCAGATCATCCATCCGCTCGACACAAGCCTCTTCCCAACCGTCGGCAGGAACAGTCTGCAGCATTTCCTTCAGTACGCTGAAGCGGACCTTCTCCCGGATGCCGTACTCCTTGGGATCAAAGTCCACAAAGCGGGCCATATCCACCATGTCGTTGGACAGGATCTTCACATTCCGGTCGCCCACCTTGACCACAGCCTCGTTGACACCACGGTCAGACAGCTCATGGGCACGGTCACGGCTGATGAACTCGCCGGGCATAGCAAGGATCTCGCCGGTCATGGGATCGGCAATGGGCTCTGCCAGCTCCTGACCGGACAGACGGCTCCAAATGTCCATCTTCTTATTGAACTTATAACGACCCACGGTGCTCACATCATAACGGTGGGCATCGAAGAGCAGGCCGTCCAAATGGGCAATGGCAGTCTCCACTGTGGGAGGCTCACCAGGACGCAGACGGCGGTAGATCTCCAAAAGGCCTTCCTCTCTGGTCTTGAAGGTATCCTTTTCCAGAGTGGCAAGAATTCGGGCATCCTCGCCGAACATAGCCTTGATCTTCTCGTCGGTATCCACGCCCAATGCACGGATCAGGCAGGTGACGGGCAGCTTCCGGTTCTTATCGATCCGGACCCAAAACACATTGGACAGGTCCGTTTCATACTCCAGCCATGCGCCCCGGTAGGGGATCACAGTGGCACTGTAGGTATGCTGGTCAGCCTTGTCCACCTCATGGCCATAGTACATACCGGGGCTGCGGACGATCTGGGAAACAATGACACGCTCCGCACCGTTGATCACAAAGGTGCCGCCGCCCGTCATAATGGGGAAATCTCCCATAAAGATTTCCTGTTCCTTGATTTCGTCAGTCTCGGTGTTGCGCAGGCGCACTCTCACCTTGATAGGCTTGGCGTAGGTGGCGTCCCGCTCCTTGCACTCCTCGATGGTGTACTTGGGCTTGTCCTCCATGGTGTAATCCAGGAAGCTCAGCTCCAGTTTCCCTGAGAAATCGGTGATCACACCCACATCCTTGAAGACCTCTCGGAGGCCCTCATCCAGGAACCACTGGTAAGAGTCCTTCTGAATCTTCAGCATGTTGGGCATTTCCAGGATCTCCCGGTACTTGGCATAGGACTTACGCACGGTCTTGCCAAACAGTTGGTCCTTGACCATAGGTTCTGCCATGTCAAACATCACTGCCTTTCTTTCGGCTTTCGCCGGAATCTAAATAGTTGCCACACATGATACGCTCGGCTCCGTTTGGAAAGTTTCAAACTTCCTCTTGACAGGAGCTGTTGCATTGTGATACAATGACTGTATCAAGGGGTGTGTTGCCAAAACGGCATACTCCCACAGTATGGAGTACTATTTTACCACAGTCTGTACGCGGTGTCAACCGCGTTTTTTTGTTTTTATACATATTTTTATAATAAAATGCCGCCGGGATGATATGCTGCTCCCCATATGAGACAGCAAGAAGAAAAACTGTCTTTTGTGGGGGCAACATATCCGTCCGCAGCGGAAGGTTTCTATTTCTTTGTCAGCAGAATCGGTTCCTGTTTTTGGAATTGGTCGGCAATGATCTTACAGATCTTCCCCTCCCCAATCAGTTCATGGACCTGGGGGAAGGTCGCCCAGCGGACCCCGTCGGTCTCACCGGGCTGCAGCACCACTTCTTCCACCGGAACGTCCCGCTTCAGGCAGTAGAAATCATAGTGGCAGGTCCGGTCCCGGTCCGTGGCGATCAATTCAAATTCCTCCGGCTCTGCCCGGATCCCGGTCTCTTCCAGCAATTCCCGCGCCATTGCCTGTCGGCTGGTCTCCCCTGCCTGCGCCGCACCCCCGGAGTTTTCCCATGTGCCGGAAAAGCTTTTTTCCGGTGCCCGGCGGGTCAGCAGCAGCCGACCGTGACCGTCATAAACCCATACACACACCACCAGGCCGTACTCCCCTCGGCGCCAAGGGGTGCCACGGCGATGGATCTTGCCGGTAAGCTGCCGATCCTTATCGTATACATCCATATATTCCATAATCATCTCACACTCCGGCTAGAGTATAGCACACCCCCTGTAAAAAGGCAATGGTACGGATTGACAAGGCATATATAATGTATACAGAAGGGATGTGAGCATATGGCTGTGCGACTTAACGACGACAAACAGATGGTTCAGACCGTCCGGGAAGGACTGAAGCGAACCGGTGGCTATTGCCCCTGCCGACTGGAACGGTCGGAGGACAACAAATGCATCTGCAAGGAGTTTCGGGAGCAGATTGCAGACCCCAATTTCAAGGGCTACTGCCATTGTCTGCTGTATTATAAAGATTAAGACAATTCTTTTTAAAAAACGCAAAAAAGTGGTTGACAAATCTTTGCAGGCGTGTTAATATACTGGGGCGTTGAGCGAAAGCTCACGAAATATGGGCGAGTGGTGGAATTGGTAGACTCGCTAGATTCAGGTTCTAGTGTTCACTGCGGACGTGCGGGTTCAAGTCCCGCCTCGCCCACCAAAAAATACAGACACACTTCGGTGTGTCTGTATTTTTTTGTGGCTGGCGGGACTTGAAAGGGCGGGATGGATGATCCCGCCCTTTTCCGCTTATCCTTTGTTTCTTTCCATAGTCAGCAGGGCCACTCCGGGAAAAGGCGCAGTCAAGGTCAGCTTATCGCCAATCAGCAGGCATTTGCTGGTCAGGAACGTGTCCCCATTTTGATCTGTAAGCAACAGCTGTTTTCCGTCATAATCATAGGTGCCGTTGCGGGTATATGCCTCGGTGATCTTCTCCTCAATCCGGGCATCCTCTAAAACCTGCTCCAAGGTTTCCTTCAGCTGATCCGTGGCACTGCCCAGCAGTCCCTCCAAGGATGCAGCCGCGCCCTGTACTTCCCCATCCTTCTCTCCCAACAGCTTCTCTACCCGCTGCCACAGATTTTCTTCCGCCTTTTGGATGCTTTCCTGCTTCACCGTGAGGGTGAACGCCCCATCCTCTGTCAAGGTCAGAACGATCTCCACAGGAATGGCTCCCAGCTTCAGCACAGACAGCCCTTCAGGCAGGTTCGGCACTACCGTGTGCAGAGCATCCACCTCTGCTTCCCAGGTGCCGGTCAAATCCCCCTTCAGGGAACAACCGGTGCAGTAAAGCAGCACCACTACCATAAGCACACAAACAAATCTTCTTCTCATCGTACATGCCTCCTTTGGGAATCATTATAACTCCCTTTCGCTTTCTTTGTAAGACAAAAGCTTTTTCTTTACTTTTTCCTGCGAAACCGCTATGATAAATGTAAGAGGTGAACCCTATGAAACCGTGGCTTCGTACAATACTTATCATCTTTTTTGTTTTTATTTTTCTTGGCAGCGCCGCTGTACTCATCTTCCATTATTTGGATTCCCGGCAACAGAAGCAGGCTTATGATGATCTTTCAGCCCTGCATCAGGCAGTTACGGCACCTACCCCGGAGGAGCCCGACCCCTCTGCCCCCTCTACAGAACCTCCCTCCCCCTGGGTCACCGTCACTGACCCGGAGACCGGCGAACCTGTGGAGCTGCTCCCAGAGCTCAGTGAGCTTTACACCATTAACAACGACCTTGTTGGCTGGATCCGGCTTCCCGGCACTGTTCTGGACTATCCCGTTGTCCAGACCCCGGACCGAAAGGATCACTATCTGCGCCGGGATTTCTACGGCAACCCCAAAACCCAAGGCTGCATCTATATCCGGGAAGAGTGCGATGTCTTTGCCCCTTCGGATAATTTGACCATCTACGGTCACCGGATGCGCAACGGCTCCATGTTCGCTCCCCTTGGGGAATACCTTAAAAAAGAGTTTTGGCAGAAAAACCCCTATATCTACTTTGACACCCTGAAGGAACGCAACCGGTACGAGGTGTTTGCGGTCTTTCTCACCTCTGCCGTCATCGGAGAAGGCTTTGAGTACCACACCTTTGTGGACGCTTTGGATGCAGAAGACTTCAATGACTATGTTTCCGGCTGCAAGGAGATCTCCCGATACGACACCGGCATCACCCCCACCTACGGCGACAAGCTCATCACCCTTTCCACCTGCGACAAGTCTCTGGACAACGGCCGTCTGGTAGTGGTGGCAAGAATGGTCACAGAATAAAAGCTCCACCCGAAGGGCAGTACTCCACAAGGAAGTAATGCCCAAGGTTGGAGGATTTCTTTGCTGACATCGGAAACATAAATCGCAAGGTGAAACAGCCATGAAGCCACGGAATATTTATTTAGGAAGCCGCCGGATCAGCGCTGCGCCGTTTTGCCGAAGCCAACGGCGGCAATCCTGCCAATGAGGAAGCGCCTGCGTCACCAGCGCCCAAAAAGCGGGAGAGTGGTTCATCTGCTTCCGATGGCACAGCTCATGGACGATCACATAATCTAAAACCTCTTCCGGTGCCAGCATCAAAAGACAGTTAAAATTCAGATTCCCCTTTCCGCTGCAGCTGCCCCATCTGGTGCGCTGACTGCGGATGGTGATGTTCCCGTAGGTCACCCCCACAACCCTTGCGTAATGGGCAACCTTTTGGGGGATGACAAGCTGTGCCTGCCGGGAAAGGGCGGCGACGATTTCCTTTGAAAAGGGCGGCTGGACCGGGGGCATTTTCTGCAAATGGGTACGGATCCAGCGTTCTTTGCTTTGGACAAATTCCCGGATCTGCCGGTCTGTCATTGCCCGGGGCGCACGGACCAGCACCCCTTCCTCAGTAATCTGTATTGCAACGGTGCGCCGGTTGCTGCGCACCACCCGGTAAGCAACAGTTTCCATAGGGTATCCTCCAAAAAAAGAGCAGTCCGCCGACTGCCCCAACACATTCAGTATAACAAATACGCCGTGTATCTGTCAACGATTTTTCAGTGGCATGCTTTGTTTTCTCCCATTTGCACCAAATTGCATAGTGCATTTTATACAATTTTACATATTGATTTTCCGTATTTTTTGTGTTATCTTATAGACACAAAGAGGTGATACCAATGTACAGGTAGATCTCAAGGCGCAAAAAGGAAAGGATCTCTCCCTCATCCAGAAATTTAAATAGATTTGAAGAAAACACATTCGTAGACAGGAAATTTAAGCAAAAAGATTAACTTAAGTTTTGTTCATGTAAGACGATGGAAAAAGACGCGGATGTGACCGGAGATCCCGATACAAACTGGGCTGCGCCATTCCCCCATACGACCCCTTGCAAAAGAGTCCACACAGATGAGCTTCTCGCTTATGAGAAATGAAAAGATGTAATGTTGGTGTTGAAGGACAGAGCGTAGTTGCAAAGCGGAGTCGTAAAACTGTAGAAAGAGAGGTTAACCAAAGATGTTAGATATCAAGAGTGAACAGAGATGACCCTTGACTGAGGTTCCAGTAATCAGTCAAGGGTCATTTCTTTTTTGCCGTCGGACATTTTCGTCCGGTGGCGTTTTTTTGTTGCACTCGGGGATATTTTGGATTATGATAGAGAAAAAGGAGCCTTTGCCGGCAGAGGCAGAAGAAGCCCAGAGCCGGATCACCTTTATCACCTGTCCTATGCACAGGTGCTGCAGCAGAATAGGATGCTCCGGCGCAGCGTAGACTTGACCGGGGATCTTCTGCCCAAACCCCTACATAACACACAGGAGGAATAAATAAAACATGGAGCTTGAAATTGGCCGTCCCCTTTCCTGTCACGGCAGACTGGACAAAGAAATAAGAGTGTACGATCTGCTGGACAGCCTGCAGATCCCCTATCAGCGCATCGACCACGAAGCCGCCATGACCATGAAAGACTGCCAGGAGATCGATCTGGTGCTGGGTGCCACTATCTGCAAAAATCTTCTCCTGTGCAACCGGCAGAAAACAGACTTTTATCTTCTGATGCTTCCGGGGGACAAGGCGTTTCGCACCGGTGAGCTTTCCAAAAAGATCGGGTCCTCCCGGCTGTCCTTTGCCGGGGCAGAATTTATGGAAGAATTTCTTGACATCACCCCCGGCTCCTTAAGTGTGCTGGGACTGATGAACGACAAAGGAAACCGGGTGAAACTTCTCATCGACCAGGAGCTGCTGACGGGGGAATATATCGGCTGCCACCCCTGCACCAACACCTCCAGCCTGCGGCTGCGGACCCGGGATCTGATGGAAAAGATCCTGCCTGCCGTACACCACACTCCCACACTGGTGAGTTTGGAGCCATAATGTCAAAAGGGAGCTGCTTTTTTTAGCAGCTCCCTTTTGATACATTCCCTTTCAGATCTGTCATCCTGAGCATGACCAAAGCCAGCGCTGCAGGATCTTTCTGCTGATCAGGAACCTGTTTCAGCCTGTATCAGATGTCCTCTGCCAGCACTCTACGCTTTTTCCACACACCGGATACAAAGTAGATAAGACCCGGGATAGCGCAGCCGTAGGCGGCAAGGCCGTAGCCCAGCACAAAACCGTAAAAACCCCAGTGAAAGAAGATGCCGAAAAGCCAGCTGAGACCGATCCGCAGCACCACGCCGTCCAACAGGGCAAGGATCATACTGAGCTTTGCGTTGCCGATGCCCTGAATAAAGGCGCCGCTGCCCCGCATCACCGCCAGCGCCGGGAATATCCACAAAATGGCACGGATGAAAGTGCCGGACATTTCATGGACCAGGGGATCGTCGGAGAACATCATAAACAGCTCTTTGCCAAAGAGGATGTATGACAGCATGAACACCACCGTCAGAATCCCAGAATAGACCCACGATCCATAGACCACCTGCACCGCCCGTTTGGGCTTGTTGGCAGCAATGTTTTGGCTGATCATAGGCAGAGCCGCAAACTGAATTCCCTGGGATATCTTGTTGATAATATCGTCAATACGGATGCCCACACCGAAGGTGGCCGATGCCACCACGCCCACATCGTTGATCATGGCGTTGACAAAGAGCATGGACACATTGATACAGCCTGCCTGGATCGCCATAGGCGTGCCCAGTGCAGTGATCATCTTGGTATAATGTGCATTGATCCTGAAGCTCTCCTTCTGAAAATCGAAGCCGAATTCCTCCTTGCGACGGAACAGATAATAAAGAGAGAACAGGAAAGACACGGCTTGTCCGATGATGGTTGCCCAGGCCGCACCTGCCACCTCCCACCGGAAAATACCCGTGAAGAGAATATCCAGCACCAGATTCACCCCCGAGGCGATGCCGATAAAAAGGAAGGGCCGCTTGGAGTCTCCCATACCCCGGAGCACCGCCGAGACCATGTTGTAGCCGGCGGTAAAAACGAGACCAGCCCCGCAGATCACAAGGTAGTCCATGGCATAATCATAGGATTCTGCAGGAATGTTCATCACATCCATGATCCATGCTCTGCCAAAAAGAATGATCGCGGAAAGTGCCACAGCCAGTAGTGCGATAAGACTGAACAAGGTTCCGATGATCCGGTTCAGTTCCTTACGTTTACCGGCACCCAATGCCTGAGACACCAGCACCTGACCGCCGTTGGAAAAACCGAAGCAGACCATAGTGGCAAAGTTCATGATCTGACTGCTCTGTGCCACAGCGGAAAGTCCGGGGGTGCCTACATACGCGCCCACAACCACCATATCGATGGTGCTGTAGAGGACCTGCAGGGCGTTGGACGCCATAAAGGGAAGCGTAAAAAACAGAAGCTGCTTCCACACATTTCCTTTTGTAAAATCTTTGGATAAACGGTGTGCCATTTCATCATCTCCTAAGGAAGCATTATATTCCTTTTTTTCCTATTTTTCAACAGTCTTTCCTTTTGTTTTTTTCTGTGCTATACTGAAAAAGAGGTGATACCATGAAACGGGAGCTTTTTGACGCCATAGAAAGCTATATGTACAGCTGCATGGACGGCAGCGCCCACGATACCCAGCATGTGTATCGGGTGCTGTGGAATGGTTTGCAGATCGCTGCCACAGAAACAGATGTGGATTACGATGTACTTATAGCTGCCTGTCTGCTTCACGATATCGGAAGGCCGGAACAGCTTGCCGACCCCACCCTGTGCCATGCTCAGGTAGGGGAAGAAAAGGCCGGGGATTTTCTTGCAGGATTGGGTCTGGAAGAGGATTTTATCCAAAAGGTCTGCCATTGCATCCGCACCCACCGGTTCAGCAACCGCTGTACGCCACGCACCATTGAGGCAATGATCCTCTTTGATGCGGACAAGCTGGATGTGACCGGTCTCATCGGCATTGCCCGGACCCTGCAGTATCAGGGACAAAATGACCATCCCCTGTACACCCTCCGTCCCGACGGCCTGCCCAGTGACGGTACGGCAGATCCGGCAAAATCCTTTTTTCAGGAATATAAGCGAAAGCTGGAGCCCTTGTACGACACCTTCTACACCGCTTCCGGTGCCGCCATGGCACAGCAGCACAAAAAGGCGGCGGAGGCGTTTTACAGCACCCTGTACCGGCAGGTCTGCCAAGGCATCCAAGAGGGAAAAGCCACCTTGGCAGACATTTTGGAGTAAGGCAAAAGGTTTCCTTTCAAATCCCCATTCTGCGCTGGCAGTTAAGAAGGCAAACATACAGTAAGGGCCGCTGCGAAATGCAGAATTTCGCAGCAGCCCCTTTCTTTATTGCTTCTTATATTGCAGCTTACCGTCCCGGGCGCGGCAGGTAAACACCCCGGTATCCAAAAGGTAATCCAGCAGCACATGGACATTGTGGTGAGTGCCCCGGATCTTGTGGACAGAAGACATATCGTTGCCCGTAAAGATCATCAGCCGGCGCACCAGTTCCTCCAACGTCACATAGTCCTGTGCCAGGGATGCCAATAGGTCTGCCTTGCCCTGCAGAATATCCCGGTTCAGAATTGCCAGCTCCTCAATGCTGTCACACACCTCATTATGGGCCAGGATATAGCGGTCATATTTCAGCTTGGATGCTGCCTCCTTGGACCGCAGATCCAGCTCTACGCAGGTGCAGAAGGAAGTACGCAGCTTCGTTACGATTTTTTTGCTTAGAACCGTATCTGCAAGGTACGCCACATTATCCGCAGTGACAAAGCCCATATGCTCGGCGCAGTGGCCCGGGAAATGCAGGATGCCGAATCGGACACCCTCCGCCTCAAGGCTGTCCCCCCGCCAATCTATCACAACATCCGGCACAAACTCCTCCACCATCATTTGGGCAATATTGCGGTAGCTGGCGATCCCCAGATAGCTCTCCACCTGATTCATCGGCTCGGCACAGGCGGCTGCCGTGTACCGGGACATATACAGCTTCGCTCCAAAGGTACGGCGCAGCAGCAGATGGTTGCCGATGTGATCCGGATGCTTGTGACTGGTGAGCACGGCCTTTACATTGAGCCTTGCCTTCTGCAGGCAGGCAACGATCCCCTTCCCGTCCTCGGGAATACCGGAATCTATCAGGATCACATCCTGCTTGTTCAATTTATATAACGGTATCCGGGCATAGCCGGTGACGATACACCAGGTGTTTTCCTTCACCTGCTCCAGATACGGCTGGATCTTTTGGCGCATGGAGACCCCCCTTTTCTTCGTTATTATACACCATCTGGCGGAGATTGCAACCTCCCGGGCAAGTATCCACAATTTCCCGGGATCCCCCGCAACGCCAAGGGAAAGCCCATGTTTTTCTACGGTTTTGCGGTGATATGCAAAAAACGGGAAAACATACAGCCCAGTATACAAAACTGCTCCGGTAATCTCGGATTTGTTTTTGCCTTGTACGCATTTGTTTCCCCCGGAAAAACCATTTTTGTTGTCATTCTGTCCAAAAAGGTACAGTTCCCTCCCGCGGATGTGTATAATACCTACAAATCTTGGATATTTATTCATTTAGTATTGACTTTTTCCGGTATTCACTGTATAATTCATTGCATATTAAAGAATACGTTGTCTGGAGGGACACATCATGAAAAAAGAAGATATCAAGAAAGTCGTTCTCGCCTACTCGGGTGGTTTGGACACCTCCATCATCATCCCTTGGCTGAAGGAAAACTACAACAACTGTGAGGTCATTGCCGTGGCCGGCAACGTGGGTCAGGCCGACGAGCTGGACGGTCTGGAAGAGAAGGCTCTGAAGACCGGCGCTTCCAAGCTGTATGTGCTGGATCTCACCGACGAATACGTGGACGATTTCATCATCCCCTGTGTCAAGGCCGGCGCTGTTTATGAGGAGTACCTGCTGGGTACCAGCCATGCCCGTCCCGTCATTGCCAAGGGTCTTGTGGAGATCGCACTGAAGGAAGGCGCGGATGCCATTGCCCACGGCTGCACCGGCAAGGGCAACGATCAGGTCCGGTTTGAGCTGGCTGTGAAGCACTTTGCTCCCAACATGCCCATCATCGCCCCCTGGCGTGAGTGGGATATCAAGTCCCGCGATGAGGAGATCGACTACGCCGAGGCCCACAATGTTCCTCTGAAGATCAGCCGTGAGACCAACTACTCCAAGGACAAGAACCTGTGGCACCTGAGCCACGAGGGTCTGGATCTGGAGGA
>JAGAMQ010000105.1 GCA_017624645.1 Oscillospiraceae bacterium | reverse complement strand
CCCTGCGCCTTCGTCTGGAAGAGCGTTTCCGACCAGTACGGCAAGTACTCCTATGTCAAGGTGGTTTCCGGCACCCTGACCTCCGATATGATGGTGGTCAACGCCACCTCCGGCAACAGCGAGAAGCTGGGCCGCCTGTACACTATGTGCGGCAAGAAGGCAAGCGAAGTCAAGGAACTGAACTGCGGCGATATCGGTGCCATCGGCAAGATGGACAAGGTCAAGACCGGCGATACCCTGTGTGACAGCCGTAAGGTGGTTTCCCTGAAGGGGATTCCCTATGCTCCTGCCTGCTACTCCATGGCCATTGCTCCCAAGACCAAGGGTCAGGAAGACAAGGTGGGCGCAGGCCTGAACCGTCTGAACGAGGAAGACCCCTCCTTCACCGTGGTCAACAATGCTGAGACCCATCAGATCGTGATTTCCGGCACCGGTGACCAGCATCTCGACGTGCTGGTGTCCAAGCTGAAGAGCCGCTTTGCTGTGGATGCAGTGCTGTCTCCGGCAAAGGTCGCCTACCGTGAGAAGATCAAGAAGAAGGTGGAGGCCCATGGCCGTCACAAGAAGCAGACCGGCGGCAGCGGTCAGTTCGGTGATGTTTGGGTCCGCTTTGAGCCTCAGGACGAGCAGGATGAGCTGATCTTTGCAGAAGAAGTCTTCGGCGGCTCCGTCCCCAAGAACTTCTACCCCGCTGTTGAGAAGGGTATTCAGGAAGCCATTCAGAAGGGTCCCCTGGCAGGTTATCCCATGGTCGGACTGAGAGCTACCCTGTACGATGGCTCCTACCACCCCGTGGACTCCAATGAAATGGCGTTTAAGCTGGCAGCCATCCTTGCCTTCAAGGAAGCAATGCCCAATGCCAACCCCACTCTGCTGGAGCCCATCGGCGCACTGGCAGTGTCCGTTCCCGAAGCCTACGTGGGCGATGTGATGGGTGATCTGAGCAAGCGCCGGGGCCGTCCCATGGGCATGAATCCCGATGCCGACGGCAACACCGTGTTCGAAGCAGAAGTGCCTATGGCAGAGATGAGCTCCTACGCCATCGACCTGCGGGCTATGACCCAGGCCCGTGGCTCCTTTACTCTGGAGTTCGTCCGCTACGAGGAGGTTCCCAAGGCCAACCAGCAGAAGATCATCGACGACGCCCGTAAGGACGAAGCCTGATTCCGATAATAAAACCGGTGCAGCACCTGCTGCACCGGTTTTTTCTGTGGAAAAAAGCGTACGGCTGTGGTATGATATCGGTATCCATGAAAAAGGAGCCGAAAGTATGCTGCCTGAAGCCTTTTTAGAGCGAATGAAAACACAGCTGGGGGAGGAATACCCGGCGTTTTTGGCATCCCTGGAGCGCCCCAGAGCGGTGGCGCTGCGGTTTAACCCCCTAAAGGGAGAGCCGCCGGAGCTGGATTTTGTGAGGAAGGGCGTTCCCTGGGAACCCCGGGGATACTATTATGACCCGGATGCCCGACCCGGTCTGCACCCCTTCCACGAAGCAGGCGTATACTACTTACAAGAGGCAAGTGCCATGGCACCTGTGGCGCTGCTGGATCCGCAGCCAGGTGAGCGGGTGTGTGATCTGTGTGCCGCACCGGGAGGAAAATCCACCCAGATTGCCGGACGGATGCTGGGGGAAGGCTTCCTGTTGTGCAACGAGATCAACCCTAAACGGGCAAAGATCCTCAGCCGGAATGTGGAGCGGCTTGGAATTGCCAACGCCTTAGTCACCAATGAACATCCGGACCGGCTGGCAGAAAAATTCCCCGGCTTTTTTCACCGGGTTCTTATCGATGCGCCTTGCTCCGGAGAGGGAATGTTCCGAAAAGAGGAAGCGGCTGTGACGGATTGGAGTGTAGAGACGGTACAGATGTGTGCCAACCGTCAGCGGGAGATCCTGCGCAGCGGTGCTGCCTTGGTACGCCCCGGGGGACGGCTGGTGTACTCTACCTGTACCTTTGCCCCGGAAGAAAACGAAGAAACGGTGGCGGCGTTTCTTGCAGAGCATCCGGATTTTTACCCGGAACCCTTGGATGTCCCTTGGTTTGTGCGTGGGGAGAATTCCTCTGTGCGCCTGTGGCCCCATAAGCTGCTGGGAGAGGGACATTTTGCCGCTGTCCTGCGCAGGAAAGGTGAGCCGGATGAGGAAGAGGGGGGCTACATGCAAAAGCAGAAGCTTCCTAAGCTGTGGGAGGAGTTTGCCCGGGAACTGGGAATCTGCCTTCCGGAGGGTAAGCCGGTAACCTTTGGGCAGAGCCTATACTGGGCACCGAAGCAAATGCCGGAGCTGCACGGCATCCGTGCGCTGCGTCCGGGCTTAGAGCTGGGAGAACTGAAAAAGGACCGCTTTCAGCCGGCACATGCTTTGGCTCTGTGGCTTCGGGATGCAAAGAAGGTGCACAGCTACCCTGCGGGCAGCAGGGAAATGGCGGCGTATCTCCACGGGGAAACGGTGGCTTCGCCGGTAAAGGGGTGGTGCCTTGTTCAGACAGAGGGCTACAGCATCGGTTGGGGGAAAGGTGACGGAAAGCTTCTGAAAAACCACTATCCCAAGGGATTACGGCGATAATTCCGGAGAATTTGTGCTTTACATAACGCGAACCGTATGGTATAATCCGTATTAGTGAAAAAACAGTTTTTAATAATTCGCAAGGAGTGATTATCCTTGGCTAGATATGAAATTACCGGCGGCAATGCGCTTTGTGGCGAAGTGACCATCAGCGGCGCAAAAAATGCTGCCGTAGCGATTTTGCCTGCCGCGATCCTGGTGGGCGGCAAGTGCCGTGTGGAGAACGTTCCCGATATTTCTGATGTGCGGATCCTGTTGGAGATCCTCCGGGATCTGGGCGTGGATGTAGCCTGCCCGGAGCCGGGCGTGGTGGAGCTGGACAGTACCGAGATCAAAAGTACCACCCCCAATCCGGAACTGGTCCGGAAGATGCGTGCCAGCTACTATCTGATGGGCGCCCTCCTCAGCCGGTTCGGTCAGGCGAATGTAGCGCTGCCCGGCGGCTGTAACTTTGCCTCCCGTCCCATCGATCAGCATATCAAGGGCTTCCGTGCATTGGGTGCCAATGTGGAAGAGGCGGATGATTATGTAAACCTGACCTCTGATCCCGAGACCCTCTGCGGTCATCGGGTGAGCTTGGATGTGGTCAGTGTGGGCGCAACTGTGAATATTATGCTTGCAGCTACTCTTTTGCCGGGACAGACGGTGATTGAAAATGCTGCAAAGGAACCCCATATCGTTGATCTTGCCAACTTCCTCAATACCATGGGTGCCCGAATCTCCGGTGCCGGTACGGATACGGTGAAGATCAAAGGCGTGGAGCAGCTTTTTGGCGGTACATATGCCATTATCCCCGATCAGATCGAGGCAGGAACCTATCTTGCTGCCGTAGCTGCTACCGGCGGCGACGTGCTTGTAAAAAATGTGATCCCCAAGCACATGGACTGCATTACCTCCAAACTGGCGGAAATGGGTGCCGAGATCACCAATTTCGACGATGCCATCCGGGTCCGATCCAGCGGAAGACTCCATGATACTACAGTCAAGACCCGTCCTTATCCCGGCTTCCCCACGGATATGCAGGCACAGATCTGCGTTTGTATGTCTTTGGCAAAGGGTGTGAGCCGACTGACGGAGAGTGTGTATGAGACCCGGTTCTTCGGTTACTGTACTGAGCTGCAGAGCATGGGAGCCGAGATCCTGATCAATGGCAAGACTGCCATGATCACCGGCTGTGAACGGCTGCGGGGAGCAGAGGTGACGGCGCGGGACCTGCGGGCAGGTGCGGCGTTGATTATTGCCGGACTGGCTGCCGAGGGTGTGACCACGGTGCGTAATATCCACTTTGTGGAGCGGGGCTATGAAAATATCATCCAAAAGCTGACGGCGCTGGGTGCCCAGATCCGCCGGTTAGATGATTGAATAAACTATAATGGCTGAAATCAGCCGGAAAGAAGGTAAATATGAACGAATTACAAAAGAAGATCGGTGAAATCGGCGTTGTGCCGGTGATCAAGCTGAATAACCCCCAGCGGGATGCCAAGGCTTTGGCAGATGCCCTGTGCGCAGGCGGCGTGCCCGTGGCAGAGGTGACCTTCCGGGCAGCCGGTGCGGCAGACGCCATCCGGCTGATGATCGAGGCACATCCTGAGATGCTGGTGGGTGCCGGTACCGTGCTGACTACCCAGCAGGTGGATGAGGCCATTGCCGCAGGTGCCATGTACATCGTCACCCCCGGTCTGGACATCGAGATCGTCAAGTACTGCCAGGAGAAGGGCATCACCATCTTCCCCGGCTGCACTACTGCCACCGATTACCATGCTGCCTACAAGCTGGGCCTTGAGGTGCTGAAGTTCTTCCCTGCAGAGCAGTCCGGCGGTCTGGATAAGATCAAGTCCCTGTCTGCACCCTTCCCCATGTTCAAGGTTATGCCCACCGGCGGCATCGGTCTGAAGAACCTGGCCACCTATGCGGGCAGCCCTGTGATCTGCGCCTGCGGCGGCAGCTACATGGTAACTGCAGATCTCATTGACAACGGCAAGTGGGATGAGATCACCGATCTTTGCAAGAAGTCTGTGGAGATCGTGAAAGAGGCAAGAAAGTAATGGAAGAGAAGGACCTGCTGCAGGAGGAGGAATCCTCCATCATCACCTTTGTGGATGAAAACGGCGAAGAAGTTGCCTTTGAATATCTGGACTGCATCGAGTATCAGGGCAAGGAGTATCTGTGCCTGCTGCCTGCCGACGAGGAATCCTCCGAGATCGTGATTTTGGAGATTGAGCCGGTGGACGAGGAGAACGAAAACTACCTGGCTGTGGAGGACGAAGCAGTGCTGGAGGGCGTATATGCCATCTTCAAGGAGCACTTCAAGGACATTCTCCAGTTTGAGGACTAAAAAATACGGGCTGTCAGTCGTTGACTGGCAGCCCGTTTTCTCATTCGCATGTGGGATTTTTGCAGCCGGGGCAATTGGCTCTGGTGCGCAGCTCCAGCTCCTGGTTTTTGCTGCTGACCCGGGTGCAGGGGGGGATGGGTTGGGTAATAAAGGCGCTGGCACCGATGACACAGCCGTGACCGATCACCGTTTCACCGCCCAAAATGGAGGCGTTGGCATAGATGGTCACATCGTCCTCGATGGTGGGATGCCGGCGCTTGCCCCGAAGGCTCTGACCGCCTCTGGTGGACAGACCGCCCAAAGTTACACCCTGATAGATCTTCACATTCTTGCCGATGACGGTGGTTTCGCCCACCACAATGCCGGTGCCGTGGTCGATAAAGAAGTACTCACCGATGGTGGCGCCGGGGTGGATGTCAATACCCGTGACACTGTGGGCGTGCTCCGTCATGATCCGGGGAATCATAGGTACCTGCAGAGTGTACAGTACATGAGCAAGGCGATACACGGTGATGGCGAAGACGCCGGGGTAGGAGAAGATCAGCTCCGCCATCCCTGTGGCAGCCGGG
>JAGAMQ010000104.1 GCA_017624645.1 Oscillospiraceae bacterium | reverse complement strand
CCCTGATAGATGGCAGTGCCGTCCATGTTGACAGTGGCACCCAGAGGCAGAACAAAGCTTGCGATATCCTTACGGACGCCCAGCTGCTGGGTAGCCTCAATATTCAGAGGCAGTGCGCCAACAGAGCTGGCACTGGAGAACGCAAAGATCATGGGCTGAACCATGCCCTTAAAGAACGTCAGGGGGCTCATCTTGGCGAACATTCCCACAGCTGCGGAGTAAACCACAACCATGTGGATGATGTAGCACAGGTAAGCGATGAGGATGACCTTCAGAAGCGGCAGCAGCACGGTGGGACCGTTCTGCGCCACCACGGGGCACATGAGGGCGAAGACACCGATGCCGGACAGGCTGATGATCAAGCCCATGACCTTGAAGGAAACCTCTGCGGCGCTGTCCACCACACCGGCAAGGCCTTCCCCCTTCTCACCGGCAAGGATGATACCGAAACCGAAGAACAGGGCAATGACAATAACCTGCAGCATCGTGGCATTTGCCAAAGGCGTAATAAAGTTGGAGGGGAAGATGTTGACGATGGTATCCATCAGCGGAGGTGCTTCCTTAGCAGCGTATTCCAAATCCTCCGTTGCCAGATTGTAGCCGCCGCCCACATTCAGCAGGTTGGCGAAGATCAGACCGATGGTGACCGCCAGCGCGGTGGTTACCAGATAGAACCCAATGGTACGGCCACCGATGGTGCCCACCTTACGAATGTCCTTTAGAGAAATCACGCCCTGAATGATGGACAGCAGCACCACAGGAACCACGATCATCTTGATGAGGTTCAGATAAATGGTACCCAAGGGCTTAATGTAATCCACGGCAATCTCGGGCTTTTTCAGCGCCATCAGCACAATACCCACAAGGATACCCAGGACCAGGCCGATAACGATCTGTGCCGTCAGATTAGTTTTGATCTTCTTTTTTGCCATGTTTTCTACCTCCTGTTGATACAACTTTCATATCCGAAAGGGCATATGGTCTTTTATCTCATCCTTCCGGATATGAATATCTTATCACAGGATTTTGCAAAATACAAGACCTTTTTGGAGTAATCACTGTTTCAGCCCTGACCGGCTGCAATTTTTCGGCACGCTTCCTGCAAATCACGCAAGGTATTACAGCTTGCCATCTGGCACACCTCACTGATTGCCTGAGCGCTGCGCAGGTGCTGCCATTTTCTTTGGGGAATGGGATTCAGCCAAAGCACCCGTCCTGCCTGCCGTTTTGCTTCCTTCAGGGCGGTTAGCGCCTTCTGCAGGTCCACAGTCTTGGTATCCGATAAAATCAAAAGGGTAGTGGCATCACTGAGCACCGGCGGTGTCATGGTGCACAGGGTTTGCAGAGCCTTTCCTACATCCGTCCCTCTGCCATAAGTCCCGGACTGACGGACATACTCCCGAAACTTATTCATATTTTCCAAGCTGAACACATCCGCCTCCACTGTTTCCTCGGAAAACAGGAAAGTGCGGGAGCTTTCCGATACATGGTTCAGAGACTGGATAAACCGCAGCGCAAACTCTGAAAACTGAACCATAGAACCGGACACATCACAAAGAAGCACCAGTTTCTTTTTCCGCTGGTGTTTTTTTCGGTAGGCAAGGCGGTACAAGCTGCCCCCTGTTCCGAGGCCTCTACGGATGGTTCGGCGGAAATCCAACTTCCCCCCATGTCCTCCCCGGCTGCGCTTTGCTGAGAGTTCTCCGTTGAGCTGCTGGGACACCGTTTGAATAGCGGCAATGGCTTTGGGGATCTCCACATCCTTAAATTCGGAAATATCCCGATACAAAAGGCCCAGATCCGGGTCCGAAGAACCGCAGCCCAAGGCCGCATCCTCCATGAGCATCTGCTGCTCCAAAATGGACCTGGCGAACACAGAATGGATAAAGTTGCTGTATAGATCCGGATTCCTTGCGGCACTTTCCCGATAGCGGTCCATGAAGTTGCGCAGCTTCTTTCGCTCCCGGTCCGGCATGGAAGCATAAGCATCCCTCTGCGCCTCATCAAAATCCATGGGCTGGCCGTTGAGCAGCAGTTCTTCCTCTGCCTGCTGCCGCGCCTGCTCCACCCGGGCATCCTCCTTTGCCGCTTCCTCCGCCTGCCGGCGCATGGCCTCCTCCGGCAGGAAAAACCCGTCAAAGACCCGGTCAAAGGTTTCCTGCTCCTCCCGGGATTTGGCATAAACCGTTCGCAGAGCGGTTTTCACCTGCCCCCGGTCCTCCAGTCCCAACACCGTCAGCAGTCGGCAGGCATCCTCCGTTTCCCGGTTGCCCACCGTCAAGCCCTCCAGCCGCAGCATCCGGGAAAAGGCACAGACCTTTTCCAGATACACAGCCGGGTCAGTCATGGCAGTGTCCTCCGCAGTCTCCGCCGCAATGGCAGGCATGCTCCGGTTTTTCCGGTTTCAGCACCTCTGCCGCTGCCAAGTCCTCGCTGTTCTTCAGGACAAAGCCGGCGGTCCTGCGCAAGGCATCCGGGGTCAGTTCCCGGACTCCCAAAGCATCCAGCGCCGCTGCCCAATCCAAGGTTTCCGCAATGGAGGGTTTCTTCAAAACCGATTCGCTTTTCCGCAGCTTCTGTACCGCCAGTGCCACCTGTGCGCACAGACGGTCGTCCACATGAGGCAGCTTTGCCCGAAGGATTGCCAGCTCCTTCTCCAGATCGGGATACTGGATATAAAGGTATGCGCAGCGGCGGCGCAATGCCTCACTCAGGGGGCGGGTCCGATTGGAGGTCAGCACCACAAAGGGCACAGTCTTTGCCCGGATGGTCCCCACCTCAGGGATGGTAACCTGCATCTCCGACAAAAGCTCCAGCAAAAAGGCCTCAAATTCCTCATCCGCCTTGTCGATCTCATCGATGAGCAACACCACCGGTTTTTCCGAGCGGATAGATTTGAGGAGGGGGCGCTCCAAAAGATATTCGTCCCCAAAAAGGCTCTTGGTCAGCGTATCTGTATCCTGACTGCCCATATTCACCTGAATAGACAGCAGCTGCTTCTGATAATTCCATTCGTACAGTGCCTTGCTTTCATCCAGGCCCTCATAGCATTGCAGCCGCACCAGGTCCCGGTCCAGTGCCTGTGCCATAACCTTGGCGATCTCTGTCTTACCCACGCCGGCTGCACCCTCAATGAGCAGAGGACGCCCCAGTTCCAGCGCCACCGCCAATACCGTGGCAAGGGTATCGTCATATATATATTTGGCCTCATCCAGCTTTTTCTTTAACTGTGTCAATTCCATACTGCCACATCCTTTCTTTATAGGATTATAGCAAAATTCTTTCTCTTTTGCAATGAAGCAGATGATGGGTTTTTTTCTGTATATTTTTTACCCCGGTGGCAAACAATACCTGCGGAAACAAATAAAACATCAGGAGGTATTTTCTTTATGCTTCGCTCTCGTTTTCTCTGCCTGCTGCTGGCGTTTGCGTGTATGCTGGCATCGGCCACACCCGCCCTCGCGGCACAGGTAGACTGCGATGCCACCTACTGCTTCACCGCAGAGGATTTCGGTGAGGATCCCCTTGTGGGCATCTGCATCACCCAGCTTCCCGACAGCCATACCGGCACAGTAATGCTGGGCAATCGGGTCATCCGTTCCGGGGATATCCTTACTGCCGCACAGGTAGAAGGGATGACCTTCTCTCCCCTGCGCACCCAGCAGGATAAGGATGCGGTGGTGACGTATCTACCCATTTACGAAAACCGGGTGGCGCCTGCCACCGCCATGACCATTTCCATCCGGGGCAAAGAGGACAAGGCCCCGGTGGCAGAGGATATGGCTTTGGAAACCTACAAAAATCTGCCCAACCAAGGTACTCTGAAGGTCTCCGATCCTGAGGGTGAGGCACTGACCTACACCCTTGCCCGGAAACCCCGTCGGGGAGAAGTAGTGATAAACACTGACGGCACCTTCACCTATACCCCCAAGAAGAACAAGGTGGGTATCGACTCCTTCACCTACACCGCCGCAGATCCCGCGGGGAATGTTTCCCGGGAGGCGACCGTCACGGTCCAGATTCTGAAGCCAACAGATTCCCGACAGTACACCGACACCGCGGGACTTGACTGCCGCTTTGCAGCGGAATGGATGCGCAATACCGGCCTGTTTGTAGGGGAAAAGATTGGAGAGCAGGAATGTTTCCAGCCGGAAAAAACCGTCAGCAGGGGGCAGTTTCTTGCCATGATGGTGGATGCTCTGGACATCCCCACCGACAAGATTTCCTATGAGGAGCTGCCTGCCGGAACTCCCGACTGGCTCCGGCCCTATCTTGCCGCTGCTCTGCGTTCCGGACTCACCGCCGGTCTGCCTAAGACCGAATCCGGGAGCTTCCTTTCTGAAGAGCCCATCACCGGCGCAGAAGCCGCTGTGATGCTCCAAAACGCTCTGGATCTTTCCATTTCCCGAGAAACCTTGGAGGTCATGGAAACAGAAGGGATCAGCGAGGAGATCCCTGTGTGGGCAGCCGTTTCCCTCACCGCCATGTCAGATAACGGCATCCCTCTGAGCAATTGCGACGCCCTGACCCGAGGAGAATTGGCACAGGTGCTGTATCAGGTGTGTCAGGTCTCCCCCACCGCACCCGGCACCGCCGTGTTCCGGATGCAGCAGTAGCGGGGGGTGCCCCCGCAGGCAATTCGTGCACGGTGCGGTGGTCATCGTTACGCATCATGATTGTGCTCGGTAACGTTCCTACGGAACAAATCCTCAAAATTCCAATTTATCGAGCTGTTTTCCGTCCTCCTGTCATTCCGAGGCTGCGTCAGCAGCCGTGGGAATCCCCATCTTAAGAAGGAGATT
>JAGAMQ010000103.1 GCA_017624645.1 Oscillospiraceae bacterium | reverse complement strand
CTGCAAAAGGCGGGCAATCCCGCTGCCTACGAGCAGGTGATGGCTGCGGTTTCCGATTTTGAAAAGGGCAACCTGCGTCTGACTGCCGTACTGGCAAGTCTGAAATAAGGAGAAAGCATTATGTGTCTGTCTACTGTTTATAAGAACAAGAAGGAAGAAGCCTGTGTGATCATGCGTAATGTGATGCGCATTGAGTGCCGGGACGACTGTGTGATCCTCACCGATCTTATGGACCGCTCTGCGGTGATCGAAGGAGAACTGGTGGAAGCCAATCTGGTGGACGGCTTCGTCATTGTACGGGAAAACATCCCCGCTTGATAAAGAGGGGCTGCCTCCAAAAGGGCCGCCCCTTTTTTACCATTATTTCGCATGCTGGCGAAAGGAGTAATTTTTTATGACCCAAGAACAGATCCTCTCCTGCGCCCTGGACGTTGGCGAACAGATGCTTTTGTGCGGCGCTGAAGTGGGGCGGGTGGAAACTGCCATCCGGTTTATCTGCAACGCCTACGGCTGTGTGCGCACGGATGTGTTTACCATCACCTCCAGCATTGTGGTCTCCGTTATGGATAGAGAAGGTAACCACTGCACCCAGACCCGACGGATCACCGGTACCGGCACCGATCTTACCAAGTTGCACCGGCTCAACGATCTGTCCCGGGAGATCTGCGCCAAAAAGCCGGAACCCTCCTACATACGCTCCCGACTTCATCAAATCTGTGAAAAAGAGCCCTACCCTCTTTGGCTGCAAGCCCTGGGCAGCGCTCTGATTGCTTTTTCCTTTGCGGTGTTCTTTGGCGGCTCACTGATAGACGGTCTGGTCGCCGCACCCTTGGGCCTGGGACTGCGGTATTTGACCTGGCTGCTGCAGCGCAGCGGTATGAATCAGATCTTTAGCAATGTGGTGGCATCCTTCCTGCTGGCAATATCGGCATTGCTGCTGACACGGTCTGGTATAGGACAGGATGTTAACAAAATCATCATCGGCAATATCATGCTGCTGATCCCCGGTATTGCCCTTACCAATTCCCTTCGGGATATGATCAGCGGAGATATTATGACGGGTATGCTTCGGTTTTTTGATGCCGTTCTGGTGGCGGCTGCCATTGCCGCCGGATACATACTGGCGGCGCAGGTGCTGGGAGGTGCCGCATGAATCCTTTTGTACAGATCCTTATGGGTGGATTGGGCACCTTAGGCTTCAATGTGCTGTTTCACCTCCGGGGCAGAAAGCTGCTCCTTGCCACTTTGGGCGGTGTCATCTCCTGGGCGGTGTTCTTGGCGTTGGAGCCCCTGGTGCCGGGAGAAGCTATGCGGTATTTTCTTGCCACGGCGGTGGTGACGGTGTACGGTGAGATCCTTGCCCGGGTAAAAAAGACCCCCACCACCACCTTTTTGGTGCCTTCCGTGATCCCCCTGATTCCGGGAGGCGCCCTGTACCATACCATGAATTACGCCTTGAACAAGCAGTGGTCAGCCTTTGCGCATCAGGCATTCTATACTCTGCAGCTTGCCCTTGCCCTGGCGGTGGGCATCATTGCCATTACCACTCTGACACGGCTCATCACGGCAGCGCGGATGAAGCGGAAGCTGCGCTCCAGCCGCCATGTATACCACCACAGCATCCATTAAGGAGGAGCTCTGTGCGCAATACTACACTTTGCTACATTACCCGGGGGAATGATGTGCTGATGCTCCACCGGGTAAAAAAGGAAAAGGATATCAATAAGGACAAATGGATCGGCATTGGAGGTCATTTTGAGGAAAACGAATCCCCCGAGGAATGTCTGCTTCGGGAGGCATGGGAAGAGACCGGATTGACCCTGACCCAATGGCAGTGCCGTGGTGTGGTCACCTTTCTCAACGACCAATGCGAGGGGGAGTATATGTACCTTTTCTCTGCGGATGGCTTTGAAGGAACCCTGAAAGAATGTGACGAAGGGGATCTGCAATGGGTCAGCCGGGAATTCTTGGACGCCTTGCCAAAATGGGAGGGTGATAAAATCTTTCTGGACCTTCTGTGGCAGGATGCCCCCTTCTTCCTGCTGACCCTGCGCTACAGCGGAGATCGACTGGTGGAGGCCGTTCTTAACGGCGAAAAACTGTAAGCAAAAAAATGCTTGACAAATCCCCTTCAGGTATGTATCATACCTGTATAAACATTCAAAGCGTTTGAGCAGAAACCAGTACCCAATGACCGTGGGCACTTCAGAGAGCTGTTGGTCGGTGTGAAACAGCAGTGCGTGGTGTGGGGAATTCCTTCTGTGAGCTGTGGGCTGAAGGCAATTGCTGTGTAGGCTTTACCGGGAGCGACCGTTATCTCGCAGCGGTGTGTTGGCACCGCATAAGGCTTTCCCCGCAAGGGGTGGCGAAGCAGAGTGGTACCACGATTATTGTATTTTAATCGTCCCTGTATAAGCAGGGACGATTTTTATTTTGCAAAAACTGGAGGAAATGAAAATGAAAAAATGGATCGCACTTGTTTTGACGATGGCTTTGTGCCTGTCCTTTGCTGCATGTACTGCAAGCGACACCAAGGTCGACTTTACCGTTGGTGTATGCCAGCTGATGGTGCATGATTCTCTGGATGCCGCCACCGAAGGCTTCAAGGAAGCGCTCACCGAGGAGCTGCAGAAGGCCGGCAAGACCGTGGCTGTGGATGTACAGGTAGCGGGCGAAACCAATCTGTGCGGCACTGTGGTCAAAACCTTTGTTTCCAAGCAGGTAAATCTCATTATGGCAAATGCTACCCCCGCTCTGCTGGCAGCTGCCAACGCAACCGCTACCATTCCCGTGTTGGGCACTTCCGTTACCGACTACGCCGACACCTTTGCCGGCAGCATCCCTGCCAATGTGTCCGGCACCTCTGACGCCGTTCCCTTCAACGAGCAGGCACAGATGATGATCGATACCCTGGACCTTACCGCCGGTGACAAGGTAGGCGTGCTGTACTGCATCGATGAGAGCAACTCCAAGCTGCAGTATGAAGCTGTGAAGGCACTGTTTGAGGATAAGGGTATCGTGGTGGAAGCCTACACCTTCTCCGAGGTCACCGAGCTGCAGGCTCTGGTCACCTCCATGGCCGACAGCTGCAAGGCTGTGTATGTCCCCTCTGACAATACCGTTGCTAACAACGACTCCATCGTAGGCACCATCTGCACCGAAAAGAATGTGCCTGTCTATACCAGCTACGGCGGCAAGATCTGCTACGCCAGCCTTGCCATCGATTACAAGGAGCTGGGTCGTCAGACCGGTAAGATGGCAGCACAGGTGCTGCTGGGCGAGAAGACCGTCGCTGATCTGGAGATTATGACCCTTACTCCTGCTGTTTCCTACAATGAGGAGCTGTGCGGCAAGCTGGGTATCACCGTGCCCCAAAACTAATTCGCTTGAGGTAAATCATGTCTTTTTTGTATGCGCTGCCCGGTGCGGTGGCAGAAGGAATCATATGGGGAATCATGGCCATCGGCGTGTATATCTCCTATAAAATCTTGGATATTGCCGACTTGACTGTGGATGGCTCCATCTGTACCGGCGGCTGTGTCTGCGCGGTGTGCCTGGCAGCAGGTATGCCCGTGTGGGCAAGTATGCTGCTGGCACTTCTTGCCGGTGGACTGGCAGGTACCTTTACAGGTCTTTTGCACACAGCACTGGGAATCCCCTCCATTCTGGCAGGCATCCTCACCCAGCTAATGCTGTACACCGTGAATCTCATCATCCTGGGCGGCCGCTCTCTGGTGGCCATTGACCCCCGGGCCAATGCCCTGTGGGTCCATATGAGCAACAACCCCCTGTCCATTCTGGTGGGTGCCGGGATCGTGGCAGCACTGATCGTGGGCCTGTGGCTGTTCTTCTACACTGAGGTGGGTCTGACCCTGAAATCCACCGGCGACAACCCGGATATGAGCCGGGCGCAGGGTGTGGATGTGAAGCGGAACAAGGTGCTGGGCCTTGCCATTGCCAACGCCATCGTAGCTTTGGCAGGTGCTCTCTACGCCCAGTACAAGGGTTCTGCCAGCCTGCAGGACGGCAGAGGTGCCATCGTTATCGGACTGGCTGCCATCTTCATCGGCCTGTCCGTTTCCCTGAAGATCAAGCCCAACTTTGTGGTCAGCCTCATCGGCGTGGTGGGTGGCGGTATCGTCTACTATGTAATTTACAACTTCGTCATCCTGCTGGGGTTGCCTACAGACTACCTGAAGATGCTCTCCGCAGTGATCGTGGTACTGTTCCTTGCCATTCCTTATCTGAAAGGCGAATACTTCAACAAGCCCAAGGCGCTTCCTCTGGCACAGACAGGAGGGCAGGAAGATGCTTAAGATCACCAATCTGCAAAAGACCTTTAACCCCGGCACCGTCAATGCCAAGACGGCTTTGAACGGGCTGAATCTGACTTTGAACGACGGAGATTTTGTCACGGTCATCGGCGGAAACGGCGCAGGAAAATCCACCATGCTTAACGCCATCTCCGGTGTGTGGAAGCCGGATTACGGCACCATCGAAATCGATGGTGTGGATGTGACCAACATGCCGGAGCATAAGCGGGCAAGCTTTTTGGGCAGAGTGTTTCAGGATCCCATGAAGGGTACCGCCCCGGACATGGAGATTGCGGAAAATCTTGCCATTGCTGCCCGCCGGGGCATCAAGCGAAAGCTGCGCTGGGGTGTGCGGAAGCAGGAGCGGAAGGAATACAAGGAGCTGCTCGCCATGCTGGAGTTGGGTCTGGAGGACCGGCTTTCCTGCAAGGTGGGGCTGCTGTCCGGCGGACAGCGGCAGGCAGTGACCCTGCTGATGGCAACACTGAATCGCCCCAAGCTGCTGCTCCTGGACGAACACACCGCCGCTCTGGACCCCAAGACCGCAGCGAAGGTGCTGCAAATTACCGACAAGCTGGTAACAGAAAACTCTCTGACCACTCTGATGATCACCCACAATATGCACGACGCCATTGCCTACGGCAACCGACTCATTATGATGCATGAGGGCAGGATCCTTGTGGATGTGTCCGGCGAAGAAAAGAAAAAGCTCACCATCAATCAGCTTTTGGGACTTTTCGAGCAGGCCAGCGGCAGCGCCATGACCAGCGACAAGCTGATTCTATCCAAATAACCGAAAGCTCCGGAATGATGACACATTCCGGAGTTTTTTCTACTGCATTGAACTATCCATTTCAGGGCATTGGCAGGGCGGTTGACAAAGGGGCTGCAAACTGTCTATAATAAAAGAAAAAAGAAAAGGTGAAATACCATGAAATTCAGAAGATTTTTGGCAGCTGTTCTTGCAGCACTGACCCTGTTTTCTCTCACTGCCTGCGCTCAGGAGACGCCAGCCGGCAAAACGGTTACTTTGGGACAGATGCAGGGCAGCACCTATACCAACACTTACGCCGGTTTTGCCTGCACGCTGGACGGCAGCTGGACCTGTCAGCTTGCCCAGGAAGCTCAGGAACTGCCGGAGTATGTCACCGATCTGAAGGCGGACAACGAGCAGGCACTTACCTCCCTGCTTGTGAACTATCAAAAGCACAGCCCTGCCGCAATGAAAGCCTTCATGGCTATGACCGAGGAACAGGTGGTAGATTCCGTGCTGAAAGGCAAGGATACCATGATCGACACCTACAAAAAGGATGGCATCGATGCCACTGTCCTTGAAAAAGTGAAGGTGCAGTTTGCGGGACAGGAGCATTTTGCCCTGCACATGGAAGCCACCATCCAGGGCGTTCCCTACTACACCACCCAGCTCTTTGTCTATGGCCAGGGCCTGTACGGTGTAACCCTCACTGTTGCCAGCTTTATGGCGGACAAGTCCGGCGACCTGCTGGACCTGTTTGCCGCGGCGTGAGGAAACGGCTATGAATGAGGTTTTGCAGCAGCTGACCCGACGCAAGTCCGTCCGGGTATTTGAGGATCGGCCCATCCTCCCCCAAGAACGTCAGCAGATCCTGGAAGCTGCGGTGCAGGCCCCCACGGCAGGCAATCAGCAGCTGTACACCATTTTGAACATCACCGATCCCAAGTTAAAGGACGCGCTGGTCCACTCCTGCGACGAACAGCCCTTTATTGCCCAAGGAAAGCTGGTGCTGATCTTCTGCGCCGACTGCCGCAAATGGTATGAGGCGTTCCGCATCGGCGGCTGCGAACCCAGGAAGCCGGGAGTAGGTGATCTGCTTCTTTCTGTGTGCGATGCTCTGATTGCGGCACAAAATGCGGTGGTGGCGGCGGAAAGTCTGGGCATCGGCTCCTGCTACATCGGCGACATTATGGAAAACTGCGAGACCCAGCGCGCCCTTCTGAACCTGCCGGAGTATGTATTCCCGGCAGCAATGCTGGTGTTCGGCTATCCCACAGCCCAGCAGCTAAGCCGGAGAAAGCCGGCGCGCTCTCCCATGGACACTGTGGTCCACGAAAACGGCTACCGGCTTCCGTCCCCGGAAGAGCTGGAGAAAATGCTCCGGTGCAAGTGCTCCCAGCCGGACTACCGGCAATGGCTTGCCGCTTTCTGCAAGCGCAAGTACAATTCCGATTTCTCCCGGGAAATGACCCGGTCTGTAGGCCAGTACCTTAAGCAGTTTGAAGAATAAAAACGCCCCCGGTTCCCTTCACCACGTTGGAACCGGGGGACTTTATTTACAGGAAAATAATCAGCAGTCCAGCAAGGATACCTATAATAGTGGAAAATGCAGGCAGCTTACTGTGATACATAAGAATAGACTGGGGAAGAATCTCGCCAAAGACCACATACAGCATGGCACCGCTGGCAAAGCCAAGGCTCATAGTCAGTCCCAAAGGACCGATCTCACCCAGCAGGTAACCCAGCAGAGCACCCAAAATAGTAGGGATGCCGGAGGCTGCGGTGATCAGTACCGCTTTTCCCTTTTTCATGCCGCCGCTGATCAAAGGCACAGAAACCGCCATGCCCTCGGGGATATTGTGTAGGCCGATGATCACCGCGAGAATCAGCGCCGCGCTTCCCATAACGCCGTCGTTGCTGGCGTAGGAAGCGCCGATGGTCATGCCCTCGGGCACATTATGCAGCGCAATGGCACAGGCCATGACAATGCCTGCCACAAACAGAGAAAGCTTGTTGTCATTCCGGGCGTAATGATGCTCCAGGTGGTCACTGTGGATCAACTCATTCAAATCGTCAGCGGTTTTGGGGTGGTTCTCATCGATGTGGGGGATCTCGGGGTCGGTCTTCCGGTCAATGAGATAATTGAGAAAATACGTAACGGCAACACCTAAGGCAATCGCACCGATCACCAGCCAGATGCCGGAACCTGTCTCCACTGCCTCCGTAACCAGATCAAAGCACACCACACTTAACATCACACCGCCGGCGAAGCTTAACAGCAGGCTCACCGTCCGGTGGGAGTCCTTTTGCAGCATAGCACCGATGAGACCGCCCAGACCTGTTCCCGCCACACCCGCAACAAAAGTGGTGAGAATCAGCGTTTCGATAATACCCATTCCGGCCCTCCGTTTCTTTTTGTCGATTTTTTGGTATCATACCATATTCTCACGGGAATAACAACCCATCCAAAAGCTTTTTTGCCGGATTCTGTCTCTGTCCTTTCCAGTTTTTTCGCATTTTTCCGGAAAGAAACATTTATATTTCGCCCAGATGTGGCAAAGCTATGGTTGCGGAAAGAAAAATGCTTTCTCCGGAAAGTGTTGATCTTTCCGGAAGAAAGGTATACCTCAAAAGTATGCCCATAAAAAGGAGAGAACGAAAATGAGCAACAAGAATAACAACCAGATCAACATTCCCCAGGCTCGGGAGGCTATGGACCGCTTCAAGATGCAGGCTGCACAGGAAGTGGGCGTTAACCTGACCAACGGTTACAACGGTCACCTGACCTCCCGTGAGGCCGGCTCCGTGGGCGGCCAGATGGTCAAGAAGATGATCGAGGCTTACGAGCAGGGCATGCAGTAATTGCACCCCAGCCGCACTGCCTATGCAGTGCGGTACATACTTGCTTTTGGGGATTCTGCATGGTATAATGAGGAAAACTTCCAAAGGAGCCGAGTACTATGGGCATCCATGAATCCGGAGAAATGTATCTGGAGACTATCCATGTTCTTCTGAAGAAAAACGGCACGGTCCGCTCCATCGACATCAGCGAGCATATGGGCTACAGCAAGCCCAGTGTCAGCCGGGCGGTGGGACTGCTGAAAAAAGGGGGCTATATCCTGGTGGATGCCGATGGCTACATTGCCCTGACCCCGGCAGGGCTGGAAGTGGCCCAGAAGATCTATGAGCGGCACACCCTCCTTTCCAGGATGCTGGAAGCGCTGGGGGTATCTCCGGAAACCGCGGCTGAGGATGCCTGCCGTCTGGAGCACGCCATCAGTGACGAATCCTTTGGGGCGATCAAGAAATTTATGAACAACTGGAGACCGTAACAAAAAGGCGCTGTCCCTCCCGGGGACAGCGTCTTTTGGGTCGCATCAGTTAAGATCCCTATTTATCGTTCTTCCCGGAAGTAGTTGATGCCCAAAGCGGCAGGCAGTCCGCTGCTCTTCCGGCTGCGGATGGAGGTAACCACCAGAACGATGGCGGTAATGATAAAGGGAAGCGCTTGGTACAGCTGGGTGGGGATATCCCCAAGGAAGCCCAGCACACTGGGAAACGCGGCTGCCAAGGAGCTTCCGGAAACCCGGAGGGTGTTAAAGAAGCCAAACACAAAGGTTCCCAGAATCGCCATGGCAGGATTCCAGTTGGCAAAGATCACCAGTGCCACGGCGATCCAGCCGTAGCCGTTGATCCAGCAGTTGGAGTTGAAGGAGCCGGACATGTTCAGGCCCATATAATAGCCGCCGATGCCCATGATACCGCAGCCGATGCAAATGTGCAGGTACTTGGTCCATGTGACATTGATGCCCACAGAGTCCGCCGCAGCAGGATTCTCACCCACAGCCCGCAGCCGCAGGCCGGGGGTCGTCTTATTCAGATACCACCACATTGCCACGGCAATGGCAATTCCCAGATACACAAGGACATTATGGTTAAACAAGCCATGGCCCAGCAGGGGGATCTTGGAAAGACCGGGAATGGCGACGTTGGAAAAGCCTGCCATAATGTTGGAGAAGTTGCCCATCACCGGCCAGCCGGAGGCTTTGAGACCGTTACCCACGAAGAAGTAGACACCCAAGCCGAAGGTGGTGAGGGTCAGACCGGTAATGTTCTGATTGGCCTGCAGGGTAACGGTAAGCACGGAAAACAGCAGTCCGCACAGTGCGCCAGCTAGGAACGCCACGGCGATACCCACCAGCAAGCTGTTGGCATAGCAGCCGCAGATGTAACCGAAGATGGCGCCTACCGCCATGATACCCTCCACACCCAGATTCAGACTGCCGGACTTTTCCACAAGGATCTCCCCGGCGGTACCGTAGAGCAGAGGGATGTTATAGACCACGATGTTGTGCAGGAAGGAGGTAACCACTGAGAGCTTATCCATTTCCATGGTCAGAACCTCCTTTCTTTACCATGACCACCCGGAACCGGGTGAAGAAATCCGCCGCCAGGACAAGGAACAAAATCACACCCTGGAGCATATTGGCAAAGCTGGAATCCACCTGTGCAAAGGTGGCAGCCGCCACAGTAGAGCCATAGTGCAGCACACAGACCAATGCCGAAACCAGGAAGATCGCCCAGGTATTCAGCTGTGCCAGCCATGCCACGATGATGCCCGTCCAACCCACATCCTCGGTAATAGTGGTGGACAGGATACCGGTGGAGCCAACCTTGAAAGCAGCAGCCAGACCGATAAGACAGGCAGACAGGAACACGGTACGCAGCACGATGGGTCCAACCTTCATACCGGCGTACCGGGCAGTACCGGCACTGTCACCCACCACGCTGATCTCGTAGCCCTGCTTGGTGCGGCGCAGGTACACATGGATTAGAAGACCGATGAGCACCACGAAAATCACACAAACATTCAAAGAGAACTTACCCACCAAGGGAATGGAGGGGAATTTGACCATCTTGTCAAAGCTTTGGGGCACCGGACGTACTGCCGTGGGATCCAGCAAAAAGTTCCAGGGAACCTTGGTCTCCATCAGGTAGGTCAGAAGATACAGCGCCACATAGTTGAGCATCAGGGTCAAAAGGGTCTCGTTGGTGCCGAATTTCACCTTCAACGCTGCAACGATCAGCCCGTAGATACCCGCAGCCACCATGGCAGCAAGGCACATAAGGATCAGCACCACAGCCGTGGGCAGTACCCCGCCCAGCTTGATGGCCACTACCGCAGTGGCAAGGGCACCCATGATGAACTGGCCTTCGCCGCCGATGTTCCAGAATTTCATTTTAAAGGCAAGGGACAGTGCCAAGGAAGTCAGCACCAACGGCACAAGGTCTGCCAAGTAGTTGGCGTAGACCTTATAGGCGATGGGGTTTCCCACCGTTCCAAGGGTGAACATCCTGTTGTAATAGGCAATGGGATCCACGCCGATGGCAAGGAGCAGCACTGCGCCCAGCAAAAGAGCCGCCGCCACCGCGCCCACATACAGGCACACCTTTTGCCACAGGGGAAGATTTTCCCGCTTTACGATATGCATACCCATCATCACCCCTCCACTTTCTGTTGTCCGTCACCGAAGAGGGAATCCTTGGCGATACCGGCAGGCTTGTCTTCATATTTGTTGGTAAGATCCAAAGAGCCGGTCATCATCAGACCCAGCTCCTCCTTGGTGGTCTTGTGGGCATGGACCACGCCCATGACCTTGCCGTGGCACAGCACAAGGATCTTGTCGCACAGGGCCATCATCACATCCAGATCCTCGCCTACGAAGAGGATACCCACACCGTCCTTTTTCTGCCGGTTGAGGATGTCATAAATGGCGTAGGAGGAGTGGATGTCCAGTCCCCGGACGGGGTAGGCGGTGACCAGCACATTGGGACCTGCCTTGATCTCTCTTCCCAGCAGCACCTTCTGCACATTGCCGCCGGAAAGACGGCGCACCGGGGTCTCCGTGGAGGGTGTGACCACCTCCAGCTCCCGGATCACCTGCTGGGCATCGGCACGGCCCTGCTTCCGGTCCACAAAGGGGCCTTTGGCATCGGCATAGTTTTTCAGCAGCATATTGTCCGTAATGGACAAAGAGGGGGCAAGACCCATGCCCAGCCGGTCCTCAGGGATGAAGGACATGGAAATGCCCTTTTCCAAAATGACCCTGGGGGGAAGTCCCACAATGTTGTCGCCCTTATGGATCATCTGACCCTTTTCAATGGGGCGCAGTCCGGCAATGGCCTCGCACAGCTCCTTCTGACCGCAGCCGGCAATACCTGCCACGCCCAAAATCTCGCCGCCCCGGATGTAAAAGCTGACACCGTCAATGGCGGTGGTTCCCTCGTCACTGCGGATGCACACATCCCGCAGCTCCAGCAGAGGCTTTGTCTTTTCCATTGCGGGCCGGTCAATGTTCAGATCCACTTTCCTGCCCACCATCCACTCTGTCAGTGCCTGCTCATCGGTCTCGGCGGTGTTGACGGTGGTGATGTATTCGCCCTTGCGCAGGATGGCTACCCGGTCGGAAATCTCCATCACCTCACCCAGCTTATGGGTGATGATGATGATGGAGTGACCCTCATCCTTCATTTTCCGCAGGACGGTGAAAAGCTTCTGGATCTCCTGCACTGTCAACACGGCGGTGGGCTCGTCCAAAATAATGATCTTGGCACCGTAGGAAAGGACCTTGATGATCTCAAGGGTCTGCTTTTCCGACACCGCCATGTTACACACCTTTTTCCGGGGGTCGATATCAAAGCCGAACTTCTTTGCAATGGCTTCCATCTCGGCGTAGCGGTTGCGCTTCAGCCGGAAGCCCGCTTTTTCTCTGCCCATCCACACATTGTCCGCGGCAGAGAACACATCCACCAGCTTGAAATGCTGATGGACCATGCCGATCCCCAGCCTCTTGGCATCCTCAGGGGAATGAATGGAGACCTCCTTACCGTTTACCCGGATGGTTCCGCTGTCCGGCTGATAGATACCGGAAAGCATGTTCATGAGGGTGGTCTTGCCGGAGCCGTTTTCCCCCAGCAAGGCAAGGATCTCGCCCTGGCGGACATTCAGATCGATGTTTTTGTTGGCCACCACACTGCCAAAGGCCTTGGTGATCCCGGATAATTGGATGGCATATTCTTCCGTCACGGAGCTTCCTCCTTTTTCTAATGGGCATTTTCAAAAACAAGGAACAACACACAAAATGCGCTCTGCCCTGTTTTTGAAAGCTCCGGGTCGGCCTTGGGCCGACCCGGATGCGGGGTTTGGGAAATTACACTTCTTCAACGCCGGCAACCAGATAGTTCATGGTACCGGTAATAACGCCGTCCTCGACGCTTGCGCCGCCGGCAGCTACCACTTCCACGTTCTCCATGGGAACCTTGAAGTCGCCGTCCTTGTGCTGGAAGCCGTTGGACTCCAGAGCAGCATCCTTCTGGGTCACAGTGCCGTCAGCAGCGATCTCCAGCTTCACGCCGGTGAACACATCCCACTCGCCGGAGATGATCAGTTCCTTGACAGCCTTGATGGCCTTGTCGGTGTTCTCTGCGCAGTTCTCGCTCAGGGGGGACACATCCACGAAGCCCTCCTTCAGACCGCCGTAGTAAGCGGAGGTGCCCATGGTGGCAACGAACTTGTCAGCAGTGCCTGCCTTGATGGCAGCTTCCATGGCGGTGCGGTAATACACATTCCAGTTCCAGATGGCAGCAGTCAGGTGTGCCTTGGGAGCATCGGGAGTCATGTCGGAGTTGTAGCCGCAGCCGAAAACGCCGGCAGTCTGAGCAGCGATCTGGGGCTGTGCGGAGTCACAGTGCTGGGAGATAACGCCGCAGTTGTAGGAGTTGATCAGCTCCTCGGCGTAAGCCTTCTCGTTGACCTCGTCAGCCCAGTTGTTCAGGTTCTTGACGTAGATCTTGGCATTGGGGTTGGCAGCCTGCACACCCAGAGCAAAGCCGTTGATACCGGAAGCGGTCTCAGCGTAGTCGGTGGTATGGGCAGCCACATAG
This sequence comes from Oscillospiraceae bacterium, assembly GCA_017624645.1. GTDB lineage: Bacteria > Bacillota > Clostridia > Oscillospirales > Oscillospiraceae > Faecousia. The sequence continues at coordinate 10,598 of JAGAMQ010000103.1, read as the reverse complement.
CCCACATTGTTGTTGCCCAGCTCCAGGGACTTCAGACCGGCAGCGATGCCAGCCAGGTAACGAGCCTGATATGCCCGGCCAAAGTAATTGTTGAAGTTGGTCTCATTGCTCTTGTAGCCGGTGCCGTGGGAGAAGATCACGTTGGGGTACTCTGCGGCAGCCTCTTCCATGGCATCGATATAGCCGAAGGAGATACCGAAGATGATGTTGACACCGTTACCTACCAGGGTATCCACGGCAGCAAGGACATCGTCCTTCTTCTCGGGGACTTCGTCCACGATGAACAGCTGCTTCTCGGTGTCCATGCCCAGCTCCTTCATAGCAGCGGTGATGCCGCTGTGGTGAGCGAAGGTGTAACCGGCGGTGTCATTCTTGCTGTTGATGTAGATGGCGCCAACCTTCAGAGTCTGGGCGGAGAGGCCCTCTTCATTGCTGCCGGCAGCACCGGTCTCGCCGCAGGCCACCAGGCCCAGAACGAGAACCATTGCCATCACAAGTGCAAGGATCTTTTTCATGTGTACATTCCTCCATAATATTTCATTTCTTGTATTTTGAAAAAGGGGGGTAAACACCACCCCATTTTCTCCTTAAAATTACCACAATTCGACACCAAAGTCAAGGGCGGCAAACTCCTTGCGCGGGGATAAAAACTGTGTTATAGTATTCCCATAAAAAGACAGGGGATATACTACCCCGGTGACGGTGGGACCGGCACCGGGGCAGAGGACAACCCTTTTGGCTCTGCAGGACAGGGCTGTAGGAGCGGACTATGAATAAACAGAAACAATTCATAAAATTTTTTGCCGGCCTGCCCTCGGAGCGGACCCGGGAGTTTGAGCTGGCCACCACAGATTTTGCCGGGCAGTACTGCGACCCGGAGAGCATCCGCCAGATGATGGCACTGCTGGACAGCAAGCAGGAAAATGTGGCATACGGGGCATTTTATACCCTTTGCATCATCCAGCGCAGGAATAAGAATTTCTCCCAAATGAGCCAGCTGCTGGATCAGTATGAGGGCCGGTTTGCCAGCCACCCCTCCATTGGCCATCTGCGGGTGCTGTTTCTCATTGAAAGCGATTCCATCTACGACTACAACGACCTGCTGGCCCAGTCCCACGCCAACTCTCTTGCTCTGGGAACCAATGCAGGATATGTCCATGCCTTTGCCGATACCTTTGCCAGTATTTGCGAAAAGTGCGAGCCGGTGGAGCGGCAGGAATTTATCGACAAGTGGTACGCCAAGGCCCTAGATGCGGTAAATAAAGCCATCGAACTGGACCCCAAGTACGCCAAATATTACTGCACCAAAGCCCGGATCGTGATGCTGAAGCACCAGTATGCCGAGGCAGTCCATCTTGTGAAGCGGGCCATCACCGAAGAAGATGCCTCCCGGAAGGACTATGCCCTGCGGATCAGCGGTTATCAGTATTATCAGATGTACATACAGATGCACCAGCAGGTGTACCTGCTGGAACAGCGCCTTACATCGGCTACCTCACAGGGCATCCACGGTGTTCCCCGGGAGATCAAGGATCTGCCCTTCTCCCAGGAAAAGGCATACGCCTTTGTCAGCTATGCCCATAGTGACAAGGAGCTTGTGACACAGATGGCGCAGGCCCTCACCGAATTGGACAAGAACATTTGGTTTGACCGGAAGCTGACCCCCGGAGGGGACTTTTGGGAGGAGCTGGCGGAGCGGATCCTTGGCTGCAACGCCGTGATCCTGTTCCTGTCGGGCAGCTCTGTAGATTCTGCCTTTGTACGCCGGGAGCTGAAATATGCTTTGAATCAGGAGAAACCCATCATTGCGGTGCACCTTGACGATGTGAAGCTGTCCCCGGGTATGCAGCTGCAGCTGGACGGCCATCATAAGATTTTCCTGAAAGACTATCCTTCCCCGGAGGCATTGGCCCAGGCCATCTGCCAGGGGCTGACCACATGGGGGGTGTAACCGTGAGCATTGTATTAAAGGATCACGCCACCAGTGCATCCAAACCCCGGAACGAGGATTTATTCCGGCATACGTCGCGGCAGGCCATGCTGCTGGATGGCTCCACCAATCTGGGACTTTACAGCAACATGCCCGATGCCAGCTGGTTTGTGGAGGAATTCTCCAAGGCATTTTTCATGGAGGAACCGGATACAGACACACAGCCGCGCCTTGCCGCGGCAATAGATCGGGCGGCAGAGGTGTGCCTGAAAAATACCGGGATCGACCCCCGGACCACCAATCTGACCCCCTCCGCTTCCCTGCTCCTTTTGGAGGAAAAGGGGGATCAGCTGGAGCTTTTTGCTTTGGGGGACTGCTCTTTTGTTGTCTACTACCGGGATGGACGGCCCCCGGAACGCTTTCGGGACAACCGGGTAGATGCCTTTGACGGCAGGGTTCTTGCCGCCATGGAGGAAATGGCGGCCCACACAGGCATGGACATCCTTGCCACCGTCCAAACGGAAAAGATCCGGACCATGCTGGCAGAAAACCGCAGCAAAATGAACACCCCGGAGGGGTACTGGATCCTCGCCTTTTCCAAAGAGGCGCTGCAGCATCTGCGCAAATGGAGCCTGCCCAAGGAAGGGGTATCCCATGTGCTTCTCTTCAGCGACGGCTTTGACTGGATGGCGGAGGATTTTCTCCGTCAGATCCCCGCAGAGCCTTTGTCGGTGCTGTGCCAGAAGCTCCGCCGGATGGAGGAAGCGGACAGAAACTGCAACCGGTATCCCCGGTTCCATACCCATGACGATGCCTGCGCGGCGTTGCTGGAAATAAAGTGAGGGTACAGGTATGAAGAAACGTTCCATTTTTGAGTTCATGAAGAAATACGAGCTTCCCATGCCCCTGTGGTGCTACAAGCCGGAGCTGGAACAGGATTCCCAGGAATGGCACACCATGGGACCCAGGATGCTTGCCAACAAACTCAAAAGATTTCTGGATGCCCGGACTCTCCATGACCAATTTTTGTATCGCAAGCTGTTCCCCCTGCCCTTTGACTGGGATGACTGGATGCCCAAAGAGGAATCGGAAGCAGACCCGGAAGCATATATAGAAAAAAGGCTGCTGCGGCTGCGCCGGTGGGAGCCGGAGTGTCCCCCTTGGGAGGACTTTCCGGAGGAAGCATGCCTTAAGATCCTTGCAGGAGATAAGGAGGAGGGACTGTCCCCTGTCAACTGGGAAAGCTTTGCTGTACGTATGCACAGGGAAAATCCTTACAATACGGAGCTTTACTCCGCAGAACACCTGCTGATCATGGGCTATGTTCTGTATCGGGGCAATCGGTGGCACTACCTACAGCTGCTGGAGGAAGGACCGGACAGCGAGCTGTGGCAGGACACCTTGCACAAGGCATTAAACTGCCGTACTCCCGATTGGATGGAAGTACTGACCCATCTGCTGGGCGTGGGACTTTACCGGAAATTCTCCCAAAACAATTACCTGCGCATACGGCTTCAGGAAACCGGCGACCAACCGCTGGTTTATGTGGACGAAACCAATCCCCTGCTGGGGGGTGTTTTCAAAGAGGGCGCGTTCCGGGGTGAAAACCTGTATGGCAAAGCCCTGATGCAGGTACGCAGCCAGCTGAATCGGATATATGACAATATGGTTCTGTGTCTGGGCGTTCAGGAGGAAATTTCGGAGGATGTCTACGGAGAACCCTTTGACATGCCTTTTTAAAGACCTCCGGGCAAATCGCCCGGAGGTCTTGTTTGTACCGTAGCCCCGGGGTCATTGGATCACCCGTGGCTTCCTGTCCATACTTTTATTTCTCCTCTGCCGGGGTAAAGTCCAGGGTCAGGGAGCGGATACCCGTGCGCAGCTGGGTGTATTTTACGCCGGCAGCGTCCAGCATCCGCTTGGAAGCAAGGGTGCCGGGGGTGTTTGCATACTTGTCGGATAGATAGAAAATCTCCTTCACGCCGCTCTGGATGATGGCCTTGGCGCACTCGTTGCAGGGGAACAGTGCCACATACAGCTTGCTCCCCCGAAGATCTCTGCCATTGGCGTTGAGAATGGCGTTCAGCTCTGCATGGACAACATAGGGGTACTTGGTCTCTTTGCCCTCTCTGTCCCACGGAAACGCATCGTCAGAGCAGCCCTTGGGCATGCCGTTGTAGCCGGTGGAAATAATGATGTTGTCCTGGGATACGATGCAGGCACCTACCTGAGTGCTGGGATCCTTGCTGCGGCAGGCCGCCAGCATGGCAACGCCCATAAAATATTCATCCCAGCTGATGTAGTCTGTACGCTTCATAATAGATATCCTCCAAGATGTTTTTATTATTCTTCCAAAGCCTGTAAGGCGTTTTCGTCTGTGAGCTCTATAGCGCCACGGGTCAGGCGTACCATACCCTCTGACTGGAAGTAGCGCAGCATCCGGGTCACCACCTCCCGGGCAGTACCCATGTGGTTGGCGATCCTTTCGTGGGTGATCTTCAGAACCGGGCTGTTCTCCAGACGGCTTTCCTCCAGCAAAAATGCCGCAAGGCGTTTGTCAAAGCTCTTCCACATGATCTGCTCCATGAGCCACATCACCTCGGAAAAGCGCCCTGAGATCAGCTGGTTTATATAGTTTGCCACCGGCGCGGAATCCTCCATGAGATTTTTGAACAGGCAGGAGGGGACAACCAAGATCCTGCAATCCTTTTCTGCCTCTACCATCACGGAAAACTGCACATCCGGCATCACACAGGAGGCAGAAAACAGGCAGATATCCTGATCAAACAGCCGGTACAGGGTGATCTCCCGTCCTTCGGAAGACAGAGTGTAGACCCGGAGCTGTCCGGTCTGCACCAGCATCAGTCCCATGCACTCGCCGCTGCCGTCATGGAGCAATGTTCCTGCCTTTGCCTCCAGGGGATGGGTGACCTCTGTCAGTTTTTCCTGCTGGGCGGCTGTAAGCTTATGCCAAAAAGGGAAAAAATCCGAAAAATCCATAGCTATCCCTCCGGAAACCAGTATACCGATTTCCCCGCAGCTTGTCAATCGGTGATATTGTCACGGAAGTGTGATCATTTTTTGGCTATACTAAAATAAAAAGGAAGGGGCGCAATATTATGATCAAAAACAACAAGATTTATGATATGATAATCGTGGGCGGCGGTCCCGGCGGTTATACTGCGGCTCTGTATGCCGCCAGGGCGGGTCTTTCCACGCTGGTGGTGGAGAAGCTTTCTGCCGGCGGACAGATGGCACTGACCCATCAGATCGATAACTATCCCGGCTTTCCGGGAGGCGTGGACGGTTTTACCCTGGGACAGGACATGAAAGCAGGTGCAGAGCGCTTCGGTGCTGAAACCGTGAGTGCCCAGGTAACGGCACTGCAGCTTGACACCCCCATCAAGGAAGTGACCACCCAGACACAGACCCTTTTGGCCCGGACCGTGGTGATCGCCACCGGTGCCAACCCAAGGCCCTTGGGAATTCCCCAGGAGGCGCAGCTTGTGGGCAAAGGGGTCAGCTACTGCGGTCACTGTGACGGAATGTTTTTCCGGGGCAGGACGGTAGCTGTGGTGGGCGGCGGAAATTCTGCCGTGGCGGAGGTACTGTTTTTAAGCCGCATTGCCAAAAAGGTCTACCTGATCCACCGCCGGGACACCCTCCGGGCCACCCAGGTGTACCGCAGGCAGCTGGAACGCCTTGAAAATGTGGAAATTCTTTGGGAACGTGCCGTGACCCGGCTGCACAGCAATGAGCGGCTTACAGGGGTCACCCTGAAGTATCTGCCCACGGGGCAGGAAGAGGAGCTTTCTCTGGACGGACTGTTCGTGAGCATCGGCAGAGATCCTGCCAACGCCTTGGTGCAAGGAGCGCTTACACTGGACAACGCGGGCTATATTCTGGCAGACGAGACCACAAAAACCAACCTCCCCGGGGTATATGCCGTGGGAGACATCCGCAGCAAGGAGCTGCGGCAGATCGTTACCGCAGTGGCAGACGGCGCGGTGGCAGCCTATCAGGCAGAGCACTATCTTCCGTAAAAACATACGCCTTGTAGGGGAGGGTCTTGACCCTCCCGAAAGCTGCAAGCCTTTATGTTTCCCGCGGGAGGGTCAAGACCCTCCCCTACAACCCTTTTATGAGGGTTTCAACATTTCTCTTATAGCAATTAGGAGGATATCGTATGATTTATGATCTCATCGTGCTGGGCGGCGGACCCGGCGGCTATCTGGCAGCGGAGCGGGCTGCCCACGCAGGACTGAAGACTCTGGTGCTGGAAAAGCGGGCACTGGGAGGTGTCTGCCTTAACGAGGGCTGTATCCCCTCCAAGACCCTGCTCAATTCCGCAAAGCATTATGAACACGCCCTTCACGCCAGCGTGTACGGGGTCAGCACATCTCAGGTGACGCTGGATCAGCAGGCTGTAATAAAACGTAAGGATCAAGTGGTCCGTACACTGGTCAGCGGCATCCGGGCAAAGCTTAAGGCTGTAGGTGCCCAGGTGGTCATGGAAGAAGCAAAGATCACCGGCAAGACTGCCGACGGCTTTACTTTGGAGGCAGCAGGGACTGTCTATACCGGAAAACGGCTGATCATCGCCACCGGTTCTTCCCCGGTGGTGCCGCCCATTGAAGGTGTCCGGGAGAATCTGGGAGACTTCGTGCTGACCAACCGGGAGGTGCTGGATCTGACCCAAGTTCCCCAGAAGCTTACCGTCATCGGCGGCGGTGTGATCGGTCTGGAAATGGCGGCATATTACGCCACCGCCGGTGCTAAGGTCACCGTCATTGAAATGCTTCCCCACATTGCCGGTGCTACAGACCGGCAGATCGGCTCCCTCCTGCAAAAGGACATGGAGAAAAAGGGCATTTCCTTCCTTTTGGAGCATAAGTGCTTGGGTGTAGCACCGGGAAAGGTCTGGGCGGAGAACCCCCAGGGACAGAAGCTGTGTGTGGAAGCGGACAAGGTGCTGCTTTCCATCGGCCGACGGGCCAATACGGAAAACATCGGATTGGAAACCATCGGGGTCAGCTTTGACCGCCGGGGCATCACCGTGGATGCCATGTGCCGCACCAATATAGAAAATGTATACGCCGTGGGCGATGTCAACGGCAAGTATATGCTTGCCCATACCGCCTACCGGGAAGCAGAGGTGGCTGTGAACCACATTCTGGGCAAGACCGATACCATGCGCTATTACGCCAATCCGTCGGTGATCTACACTCAGCCGGAGATCGCCTCCGTGGGCAAAACTGAGGAAGAGTGCAGGGAAAAGGGCATCGACTATGAAGTGCGCAGCCTTTCCATGCGGTACTCCGGACGGTTCGTGGCAGAAAATGAGGGTGCCGACGGTCTTTGCAAGATCCTTGTGGACAAAAAGCGCCGCACCGTTCTGGGTGTGCATATCATCGGTGCCTATGCCGGAGAAATCATCTGGGGCGCTGCGGAAATGCTGGAAATGCAGCTTAGGGTCACTGACGCCCGGCAGATCATCTTTCCCCATCCTACGGTCAGTGAGATCATCCGGGAAGTGCTGTGGGAATTTGAAAACTAACAAAATCGTTGGAATCGCGGCGTATATCGTTGGTAATCCATGGAAGGAGTTGCTATGATAAAAGCACAGAAAATAAAGGAGGCATCTTTATGCTGAAAGTTGGATTTGGACGCATTGACATTATGCCCCAGGAGCACATAGAGCTGGGCGGCTACGGAAACGGCCCCCACAGAGTTTCCACCCATGTGATCGATCCTCTGTTTGCTACCTGTGTGGCCATTACCGACGAGCAGGACAATACCCTTTTGCTCATTACCATGGATCTTCTCCACTCCCAGCCCTATATGTTTGGTCCCATCCGTGAGTATATCACCGCCGAGACCGGCATCCCCGAAGAAAATATTTTGGTGGCATGTACCCACACCCACACCGGTCCGGACATCGGCAATCCCGGTCCCCGTCGGGTGAATGAGTATATGGCTTATGCCAACAAGCGGATCCCGGAGGCAGCCTACGCCGCACTGGCAGACCGGAAGGAGGCAACCGTCCTTGGGGGCGTCAGCCAGACCGAGAATCTGAACTTTGTCCGTCATTACCTGCGCCAGGACGGCACTGTGGGTGTCGGTACTCTGGCAAGCAATCCTCCTGTACGCCACATGGCAGATGCCGACGGTCGGCTGCGGCTGCTGCGCTTCTGCCGGGAAGAGGGACAGGATATCCTGATGATGAACTGGCCCTGCCACCCGGACATGATGGGCGGCGGAAAAACCACCGGCATTTCTGCCGACTACATCGGTGCTTTGCGCACCTGCCTTGAAGTGGAAACCGACTGCCTGTTCGCCTTCTTCCAGGGTGCCGGCGGCAATATCACTCCCACCTCCCACGTTGCAAAGCCCAAGATCAGGTACACCCGTAACCAGTACGCCAAGATTCTTTCCAAGGCAGTGCTGGAGCTGCTGCCCAGACTGGAGCCTGTGCAGGTAGGCGATCTGAAGCTGATGCGCAGGATCTACCAGTGTCCCATCGACCACACCACCGATTCCAAGGTAGAGGAAGCCAAGAAGATCTGGGACATGTTCCTGGAAACCGGCGACACCAAGCTGGTATGGCCCATTGCCAGGGAGCATGGCTACAATTCCGGTTATGCCTGCCGTGCGGTGCTGCAGCGTGCCGCAGCGCCGGAGACAGTTCCTCTGGAGCTGTCCGTAGCAGTGCTGGGCGAGCTGGCTTTCGGTACAGCCCCCTGTGAGCTGTTTGATACCGCAGGTGCCCAGTTTGTGGACAACTCCCCCTGCAAGACCACATGGATGCTGGCCTACTGTAACGGTGCCGAGGGCTATTTCCCCAATCACCATGCCTTCAGCTATGGCTGCTATGAGGTGGATACCCATATCTTTGCCGAGGGCAGCGCCGAGGGCATCGCAGATAATCTTTTGGACATGATCCGGCAGCTTACATAAACTCTTTGCCCGGCGGGGTATGATCCCGCCGGGGCTTTGTTTTGGGGCCGTGTCATCGCCTCTTTTTTGTACTCCGATTGCCCCGGGAATTGGGTCCCAAAAACCTGCACCTGCCTATGAGAGGCATTTTTCCGGTACAGAGAGAATAGGCTTGACCATGCCGAAGATTTCTTGCAGGAAATCTTGCAAGAAATCTTCGGCTATCTCTTGACTTTGGTAGAAATTTTTGGTATATCTTGTAATGAGATCTTAATTTGCGGCAAGGGGCCGCTAAATTATATGGAGGTAAAAATTATGGCACAAACCTACAATCCCTTTGAGAATGCCCAGGCTCAGTTTGACAAGGTTGCCCAGATGCTGAATGTGGATGCCGGCGCAAGAGCACTGCTGCGTCAGCCTCAGCAGGAGCTGCGTTTTACCATCCCCGTGAAGATGGATGACGGCTCCATCAAGGTGTTCAACGCCTTCCGCGTGAAGCACAACACCGCAAGAGGTCCCGCCAAGGGCGGCATCCGTTTCCACCCCCACGAGACCGCCGACACCGTCCGGGCTCTTTCCATGTGGATGACCTGGAAGTGCGCTGTTGTGGACATTCCTCTGGGCGGTGCCAAGGGCGGCATCATCTGCGATCCCCGGACCATGTCACAGGGTGAGCAGGAGCGGCTGTGCCGCGGTTATATCCGCCAGCTGTGGACTCAGGTGGGCCCCACTCTGGACGTTCCCGCTCCCGACGTGATGACCAACGGTCAGCACATGATGTGGATGCTGGATGAGTACGAAACCATCACCGGTCAGCGCTACCCCGGCATGATCACCGGTAAGCCCGTTGGTCTGGGCGGCTCTCTGGGCCGTACCGAGGCTACCGGCTTCGGCGTTATCTACTGCCTGCGTGAGTGCCTGAAGAATATGAACCTGCCCATCGAGACCACCACCGCCAGCATCCAGGGCTTCGGCAACGTGGCAGAGTATGCTGCCCGTATGTACACCCAGTTGGGCGGCAAGCTGCTGGCAGTTTCCTGCTGGAACGCTGCCGACAAGGTTGCCTACACCTTCCGCAAGGCTGAGGGCTGCAATGTTCAGGAGCTGGCCGGCATCAAGGATCCCTTTGGCAGCATTGACAAGGAAAAGGCAATCGCTTTGGGCTACGAAGTCCTGCCCGGCGACGCATGGCTGAGCCAGGATGTAGACATCCTGATCCCCGCCGCTCTGGAAAACCAGATCACTCCTGCCGTCTTCGGCAACATCTCCAAGCAGGTCAAGGTCCTGTGCGAGGCTGCCAACGGTCCCACCACTCCCGACTGCGACCAGCTGATCCGGGACAGCGGCATCATGCTGATCCCCGACTTCCTCTGCAACGCCGGTGGTGTTACCTGCAGCTACTTTGAGCAGGTGCAGTGCAACATGAACTACTTCTGGTCCAAGGAAGAGGTCCTGCAGAAGCTGGAAGCTGCCATGACCAAGGCATTCCAGGATGTGTACGACCTGGCACAGGAAAAGGATCTGTACATGCGTGACGCTGCATACGTCATCTCTATTAACCGCGTTGTCAACGCAGTGAAGGTCAGAGGCTGGGTATAATCCCTAACATAACAGGCTCCCGGGAAACCGGGAGCCTCAGAGTGTCAAAAAAGCCGCCAATCGTCAAAAAGCAGCATATGATTACGCGTTCTGATACAGCCTTCTTTTTGTCTGGAATATGGTAAAAAGCTTT
>JAGAMQ010000102.1 GCA_017624645.1 Oscillospiraceae bacterium | reverse complement strand
GGCGGCGCAACCGGTTCCTCCAAGAGCCACACTGTGGAATCTTTGGGTTCTTGCGGTGCAGAAGTGCAGAAGGGCAATGCTCCCGAGGAGCGGAAGCTGCAGCGTCTGTTCCGCAACGCCGAGGCAGCAGTGATGATCAAGCGCTGCAATGACTTCGGTGCCGGCGGTGTTTCTGTTGCTATTGGTGAGCTGGCAGACGGCCTTGAAATTGATCTGAATGCTGTTCCCAAGAAATACGAAGGCCTGGATGGTACAGAACTGGCAATTTCCGAGTCTCAGGAGCGTATGGCAATCGTTGTGGCACCTCAGAACGTTGCCCGGTTTATGGAACTGGCTGACAAGGAAAATCTGGAAGCCACTGTGGTGGCTACCGTTACCGAGGAAGCAAGACTGAAGATGTTCTGGAACGGCCAGACCATCTGCGATATCAACCGTGCGTTCCTGAACTCCAACGGTGCTGAAAAGCATGTAGATGTGGAGCTTGCCGCGCCTCAGAACTTTGTTCCCGTGATTTCCGGCAGCTTTACCGAAAATATGCAGCGCATTGCTACGGATCTGAATACCTGCTCCAAGCGGGGACTTTCCGAGCGGTTCGATGCTACCATTGGTGCCGGCACTGTGCTGATGCCTTTCGGCGGTAAACACCAGCAGACGCCCATTCAGGCAATGGTTCACAAGATCAGCCTGGAAAAGGGCCATACGGATGATTGCTCTGTGATGAGCTGGGGCTACAATCCCTTTATCATGGAGAAGAGCCCCTACCACGGTGCATACCTTGCTGTGGTGGAATCCGCCTCCAAACTGATTGCCACCGGTGCTGCCTTTGAGGATGTGTACCTGACTTTCCAGGAGTATTTCCTCCGGGTTGGCAAGGATGCAAAGCGTTGGGGTCAGCCCACCGCTGCGCTGCTGGGCGCTTTTAAGGCACAGATGGATCTGAAGATCGCTGCCATCGGCGGTAAGGATTCCATGTCCGGTACCTTTGAGGACCTGGATGTGCCTCCCACCTTGGTTTCCTTTGCTATCACCACTGAGAAGCTTGGCAATATCGTTTCCAACGAGTTCAAGAAGGCCGGCAGCAAGGTGATGCTGATTGCTCCCGAGTATGATACCAACGGCCTGCCCAAGACCGAATCCCTCATGGCGGTGTATCAGAAGGTCACCTCTCTGATGCGTCAGGGTAAGGTTCTGTCCTGCTATACTCCCGGATTGGGTGGTGTTGCAGAGGCCGTTATGAAGATGTGCTTCGGTAACGGTTTTGGCTTTGCCTATGAGAAGGCGCTGTCTCTGCAGCAGCTCTTTGGCTACAACTACGGCGCGTTTCTTCTGGAGGTTACCGAGCAGATCTCTGATGCTGTCCTGGTTGGTACTGTTACCGAGGATGCTGTCATTACTCTTGGTGAGGAGAGGACCTGTCTGCAGTCCTTGCAGAAGGCATATGAGGACAAGCTGGAATCTGTCTATACCTGCAATATTGCAGATGTTGTGACACCTATTGAGACTGTTTCTGTACCTGAGAAGGCAAGGGTAGCACCTGCTGTAAAGGTCGCAAAGCCCAAGGTGCTGATTCCTGTATTCCCCGGCACCAACTGTGAGTACGATTCTGCAAGAGCTGTAGCAGATGCCGGCGCAGAACCGGAGATATTTGTCATTAAGAACCGTTCTGCCGATGCCATTGCCCGCAGTGTTGAGGACTTTGCAGAGCAGGTTAAGCAGAGCCAGATCATCTTCATTCCCGGCGGCTTCTCCGGCGGTGACGAGCCCGACGGTTCCGGTAAGTTCATTACCGCCTTCTTCCGTAATGCAGCCATCAAAGAAGCGGTTACTCAGCTCCTTGAGAATCGTGACGGTCTGATGTGCGGTATCTGCAATGGCTTCCAGGCCCTTGTAAAGCTGGGACTGGTTCCTTACGGCAAGATCATCGACACCGATGAGAACTGCCCCACCTTGACCTTCAATGTCATTGGACGCCACCAGAGCCGCATTGTGCGTACCCGTGTTGCCTCCAACAATTCTCCCTGGCTTGCTAACACCAATGTGGGCGATATCTACAATGTAGCCATTTCCCACGGCGAGGGTCGTTTCTACGCCTCTGAGGAATTGGCACGGCAGCTGATTGAGGCCGGTCAGGTAGCAACCCAGTATGTGGATCTGAACGGTCAGGCAACTGCAGATGTTCGGTTCAATCCCAACGGTTCTATCTTTGCCATTGAGGGCATTACCTCCCCTGACGGTCGTGTCTTTGGTAAGATGGGTCACAGCGAGCGTATCGGCGACGGTCTTTATAAGAATGTCCCCGGTAATTATGACATTCAGATGTTCAAGTCTGCTGTGGAGTACTTCAAGTAATTGCAGATTAAAAGCATAGCTAAAAACGGCACAACGGAATTTCCGCTGTGCCGTTTTTGTATGTTTATTGAGGTTTGTCTATGTGTATCACGGTCAGGGTGTCCCCGCTGACTGTAAAATGAATGTCAAAGCCTGCGAAGGACAAGCCATAGACACGCTCCGGATCCTGCTGATAAGAGGGGCGGGGATCGTGGGACAGGATTCCCATGACTGCAGGGCGGACATCCTGAGGAATCATCTCAAGCAGTTCTTGGGGAAAGTCCACATGCAGGATATAATCATCAGCATTGGTGGTAAAGCCACCGCTGGCCTCCGGCTGACAGTCGCAGTAGGGGATATAAGGCTTGATATCCAAGATGGGTGTGCCATCCATAAGATCTGCACCGCCCACATGGACTACGGTCCCAAACTCCTCCGTGTCCTCCAAACTGAGAATGCGGACACAGGACAGTCCCAGTGCGTTGGGACGGAAAGGGGATCGGGTGGCAAAGACTCCCATTCGGGTGTTTCCCCCCAGCCTTGGGGGGCGGACTGTGGGAGACCAATCCGTCCGTACCGCCTTGGAAAACTGCCATATGATCCAAAGGTGGGAGAAATCCTCAAGTCCTCTTAGAGAGTCCTTGTTCCGGTATTCCGGTTCAAAGATAATGGTAGAACGAAGCTCCTGCACCAATCCGCTTTGTCTGGGGATTCCGAACTTGGAGGGGAAATCGCTTTTCATTTTTGCGATGGGTGATATGGTGATATTTTCCATAGGTTTACCTTGCCTTTTTTACGAGCATTGAGATACCAAGAATGACAGCCAGCATCAAACTTATGGCTGCGCCGGAGGAAGCTCCCAGATAATAGGAAAGGATCAGTCCTGCGATACTGGCAAACAATGCAATCAAAATAGAGAACAGGTGGTATTGTCTTAGATTCCTGGAAAGATTTCGGGATGCAGCACCGGGAAGGACCAAAAGGGAATTCAGGATCAAAAGCCCCACCCAGTTGATTGCCAGTGTCACCACCACGGCGATGAGCACGGTAAACACAGTCTGTGTGACCGTGACAGAGATGCCTCTTGAGGACGCCAGCTGGGGGTGGATGGCTGTCAAGGTCAATCGGTTGGAGGATGTGCACCAGAAGACAAGCACTCCAATCAGTGTGATAAGGAGCAGGCCAATCTCTCCCGGTGTTACAGACAGGATATCACCGATGAGATAGCGGTTATATTTGGTAAAGCTGCCTCCGTCTAAAGTAGCAAGGAAGATGCCTAGAGCCACGGCAGTGCTCGAGAATACACTGATGAGCGTGTCAGCTGCGTGGTTACTGCGGCTGCGGACAAGGGAAAACAGCAGGGCAAACACAACAGAGAACAGGACCGCCACCCACAGGGAATCGGAAAGCCCGCAGATACTGCCGATGGCAATGCCGGTAAAGGCGGAATGACCCAAGGCGTCGGAAAAGAAGCTCATTCTTCCGGTAACGATCATGGTGGAGCAAATGCCGAACAGCGGTGCCATCAGCAGTGCTGCCAGTAAAGCGTTTTTCATAAAATCCCACTTCATAAAATCAAAGGGGAGCAACTCACATAGCCAGTACCAAAAGCTCATGTCCTTTGCCCTCCTTTTCTGTGGAATACACTTCGAAATTCCGGGGATCCCAGCACTTCAACGGCAGATCCCTGTCGGATGATTTTTTTGTCCAAGAGAATCACTTGATCTGCGTAGGTGGGAAGCAAATCAAAATCATGGGTCGTCATAAGGATTGCAAGATCATACTCTTTTCGGATCTCGTCCAGCATATCCATTAGGGTCTCCATGCCCTCCACATCCACGCCGGAAAGGGGTTCGTCCAGTATCAGCAGGTTGGGGAGGGGTTCCAGCGCCAGGGCAAGAAGAACTCGCTGCAGTTCTCCGCCGGAGAGGGTGCCGATGCGTTTGTCGATGAGATCTTCCCCATGCACCCGATTCAGACAATCAAGAATATGTTCACGCATTTTTCTGGAAATGCCCAAAAATGCAGGTCGTTTACCCATACAGCAGGTAAATAAATCCGCCACACTTACCGGGTCTCCCGGATCAAAGGTGGGACTTTGAGGCACATAGCCGATCTTCAAACGGTGGTTACGCTGTCCGGGAACAGAAAATGAGATCACACCGGAATGTTCCTGTTGACCGAGAATCGCTTTTAAAAGAGTGCTTTTACCGGCACCGTTGGGTCCGATCAAGGCGATCAGGTCACCGCAGTGGGTGTGCATACTGACATCTTCCAAAATGACTGAACTGCCGATTTTTACAGAAAGATTCTGAATTCGCATGCAGCAGGAATGACCGCAGCTGCCGCCATGTGCGCCTATGTTCATCCCAGTGCCTCCTTTAATGTGCGGATGTTGTGGTACATTGCGTCAAAATAACTGTCTCCGGACATAGCCATGTCCAGACAGTAGGACGGGATGCCTGTTTCCGCAGTGATAATCTGTGCAGCAGAGGCACTCCCGCTTTTCTCAGTAAAGATCGCAGGTAGCTGATTTGCCGTGACCAGCTCGGTTAGGGAGATCAATTCCTTTGCGGAAGCCTCAGAACCGGATTCTTCCTCTACTGCATGAAGCAGTTCTAAACCCCAGGCCTGTGCCATATAGGAGAAACCATCATGGAAGGTTACAAGCTTTCGGCATTTCAGATCTGCCAGTTCGCTTTCTGCGTGCTGCTCCAATTTTTCCAGGGCATGGGTAAGCTTTGTCAAATTGTCAGAGAAGATACCGGCATACTCCGGATATACTCCTGAGAGACCCCGGCAGATATTGGCTGCCATGATCTTGGCATTTTTCGGGGAAAGCCAGATGTGGGGATCGTTTGTGTGGTGATGTTCATGTTTGTGTTCGTGTTCATTGTCACCACAGCTGAGCTTGATCCCCTGGGAAGAATCGATGATGGTGCTGCGGATCTCGTTAGGAAGCAATCCGTCCTCCAGGCCGGCTCCGGAAATCACAAGCAACTGGGCGTTTTCAATAGCCTTCATCTGATTGACCTGCAGAGTGTAGTCGTGAAGGCAGGATATTTCCTGGGAAATTACTCTGGTAATCTGCAAATTCGTGCCGGCACAAAGTCTGCTGGTGAAATCATATACCGGCAGCGTGGTGGCGGCGATCTGTGCATTGGGTGCAGGGGCGGAGCAAGCTGTCACACCAACCAGCATCATCACGATCAGAATTATAATAAAAGTACGTTTCATTGTTCATCACCTGGTGGAATTCTCTATTCCATCATACCATATATGTCAAGAAAAAAGGAGACTGCCGGGCAGTCTCCGTGTGGATTAATGGGCTTGTTTCCATTCCTCGACTTTTGCTTTTGCCAGGCGCAGAATGTCCTCCTTGGGATAAGGGGAATCCTCACCGCCGCATACATACAGGAAATACAGTCCGCCGGGAGTCTGGAACAAAATTTCCTCATAGCCGGCAGGATCGCCAAAGCAGCTGTATGTATACTTTTGGATCATGGTTGCGGTTTCTGTGTCATATTCCCGCTTGCAGATGATTTTCTTCATTATTGTTCTCCTTTCTGTACAGCATGGGTTGATTATACACAGATTCCAAATAAAATCAAGTCGAAATTGCAAATTTTCCAACATATTACTGATTTATAACCAAAAAACTAGCGGCTTTGCATGGTATCTTGAAACATCTACAATCCACTGGACGGGATGCTCCGGATATGGTATGATAGCCAGGGAGGGGATCAGATGCGTAACATACCAATGTTTGTGACAGAAAATGGAGCTGCATCACTAACGCTTGATCAGATTCCGTATCGGAAAGCTGCCTATATACAGATACGGGATTCCCTGAATCCAAAAGCCTTGCTGTTGGAATGTTGCGAATTCTGTCGTGCAGCCGGTGCCGAAAAAGTTTATGCATCAGGCAATCCGGTTGTGGAGGAATATCCCTTATATACATCAGTATTACTGTTTTCCGGCAACCGCCGCCTTTTGCAGGAAACGGATTTTATTGCGAAGTCGGTTACGGAGGAAGAGTTGGACCTTTGGCGGGAAATATATAACGATCGTATGAAGGATGTCGCCGGTGCAGCATACATGACCATGCAGATGGCGCAGAGATATTGTAAAGCCGGTAGCGGTTTTACAGTTATAAACCCTGATGGTGAGCTTTGCGGCATTGGTGTTGTGGAGAAGGATACGGTCAGCGCGGTAATCTCCCTGTATAAGGGGATGGGGGCAGATATTTTGTCTGCGTTATGCAGGTATTTGCCTTCGGAACGCGTATTGCTGGAGGTTTCATCCTCCAATGTACGGGCGATCCGCCTCTACCGCCGTTTCGGGATGGAATGTGAAGGGGAACTTTCCCGCTTACATGAAATATTTTTATAATGTCAAGGAAAAATACTTGACATAT
>JAGAMQ010000101.1 GCA_017624645.1 Oscillospiraceae bacterium | reverse complement strand
GATCTCGTTGGTGGGAACGTCGTCGATGAGCAGCCAGTCGCCGTTCTTGTAGTTGGTCAGCATGTTGTTGGCGTCATCGGACAGGTAGAACTTCAGCTCAGGCATGGTGACGTTAGCGGCATCATAGTAAGCCTCGTTCTTGGTCATGGTGATGACGGAGTCATGCTCCCAAGCGGAGATGGTGTAAGCGCCGTTGCAGACGTAGGTAGCAGCCTCGGTAGCCCACTTCTCATCAGCAACCACATCCTCGCGGACGGGGAAGTAGGTGGGGAATGCCAGCAGCTCGTTCCAGTAAGCAACAGCGTTGCTCAGGGTGACCTCCAGGGTCTTGTCGTCGATAGCCTTAACAGCCAGGTCGTCCTTGTTGTCGGTGCCGTAGCCCTTAATGACCTCGAACATGTAGCCGTAGTCAGCGCCCAGCTCAGTGGAGGCAGCGCGCTTCCACGCGAACTCGAAGTCCTTAGCGGACATAGCCTTGCCGTCGGACCACTTCAGGCCGTCACGCAGGGTATAGGTGTAGGTCACGGTGCCGTCGTCGTTGGTAACACCCTCAACCAGCTCCTCAGCGCAGTCAGCAACCACGGACAGAGTGCCGTCCTCGGCCTGTGCCCACTTTGCCAGACCTGCGAACAGGTGGGTCAGCATGGTAGCGCCGTCAACAGCGGAGTTCAGAGCGGGGTCGATGGTGTCGGGCTCGGAAGCCAGGCACACGGGCAGAGAGGTCTTGCCCTCAACAGTGGTGTTCTGGAAGTACTTGTAGCCCAAGGGGATGGAGTAGAAGCCCTTCACAGCGGGGTTGATCATGTACAGATCAGTGTAGTAGTAGACGGGGGTCAGGCAGCCGGTAGCCATCAGCATATCCTCTGCCAGGTGCATCAGCTCGAAACGGGTCTCATCATCGGTGCAAGCCTTGATGGTGGAGATCAGCACGTCGTAGGTCTCAGCCCAGGTGCCCTTCTCGACCTTGGTCTCGTAACCCCACTTGGTCAGGTCCAGATCGTAGATCTTCAGGTCAGCGTGTGCGCCCTTGCCGAACTGCACATCGTTGTTACCGGAAGCGGTGACCCACATATCCAGGAAGCAGATGGGATCGGTGTAGTCAGCAACCCAGCCGTTACGGGCAACAGAGTAGTTGCCTTCCTTACGGGTGTTCAGGAAGGTGTTCCACTCCTGGTTCTCCAGGTTCATGCTGATGCCGACATTGCTCAGAGCGCCCTGAATGTACTCAGCGATTGCCTTGTGGCCGTCGTTGGTGTTGTAGATGTAGTTCAGGGTGGGGAAGCCGACGAACTTTGTGCCGTCAAAGTCGTAGTACTTCTTCAGAATGGTAACTGCCTCGTCAAAGTTGGCCTGGAACTGGGCCTTGTCGACGCTGTAGTAGCCCTTACCACCATTGGCATTGGCAGCAAAGTTACCGCCGTTCAGGTCGGCCATGCCGTCAGCAACGAAGGAGTTAGCGGGCTTCTCGCCAGCCTGGGAGACGGACTCAACGATGTAGTTGCGGTCCAGCAGCAGGCCGACAGCGTAACGGATCTCAGCCTGAGCAGCTTCGATCTCTTCGGGGGTAGTGGGCTTCACGGTAGCGGTGGAAGCATTGGGATTGCCAGCCTGCTGAGCGGGAGCGCCGCAAGCGACCAGACCAAACACCAACACAACTGCCAGAAGCAGAGCAAAGAGTTTCTTCATGTTGCATTTTCCTTTCTCAAATAAAATGGGGAATTTGCGTTTCAATATATCCAAATCCTGCCGGCGCACGGCAAGCTGCCAGCAGAACAAGGAGACAAAAATGATATATGCGCCTTAGTTGATCTCTGCCACTCTGTGGCAGGCAACGAAGTGACCGGGGGACACTTCCTTCAGCTCGGGCATGGCTTCGGCACAGGCGTCGCAGGCGTAGGGGCAGCGGGTGCGGAAGGGGCAGCCGGAGGGCGCATTGAGGGGGCTGGGGATATCGCCGGTGAGGACCACACGCTGGTTGGCTCTGGCGATTTTGGGATCCGGCACGGGAACCGCGGACATCAGGCTCTTGGAGTAGGGATGCAGGGGATGGTCATAGATCTCCTTGGCATCTGCCAGCTCCACCATCTTGCCCAGATACATAACGGCGATCCGGTCGGAAATGTGACGCACAACCAAAAGGTCATGGGCAATGAACAGGTAGGTCAGATCCATCTGATCCTGCAGCTCATCAAACATATTGATGACCTGTGCCTGAATGGAAACGTCCAGTGCGGAAACAGGCTCGTCACACACCACGAACTCGGGGCTCGTTGCCAGCGCCCGGGCAATGCCGATACGCTGACGCTGACCGCCGGAGAACTCATGGGCGTACCGGCTGGCATGCTCAGAGTTCAGTCCCACCCGGTTCATCAGCTCCAGGATCTTTTCCTGACGCTCTGCCTTATCGGCATACATCTTGTGGATGTCCAGAGGCTCACCGATGATATCGGAAACAGTCATACGGGGGTTCAGAGAGGAATAGGGATCCTGGAACACCATGGCAGACTTCTTACGGTATTCCATGATATCTGCCTTGGTCTCGATCTTCTTGCCCTTGAACCAGATCTCACCGGCAGTGGGCTTGTAAAGGTGCAAAATGGTACGGCCCACGGTGGTCTTGCCGCAGCCGGACTCGCCTACGAGACCCAAAGTTTCACCCTTGCGGATGGCGAAGGAAACATCGTCCACAGCCTTCAAAGGCTTGGACTGGAACATACCGGTGGTGATATTGAAGTATTCCTTCAGGTTCTTGACTTCAACGAGATTTTCCATATTGCTCATGCTTCCTCACCGCCTTCCTCTTGCTCCATCTGCTCTTTCACATTCATCCAGCAGGCTGCTGCATGATCCTCATTGATCTCCATGCGCTGGCAGCGCTCCCGGAGACAGATCTTCATAGCTGCATCGCACCTGGGTGCAAAGGGGCAACCCTTGGGCATATTCAAAAGGTCGATGGGCGTGCCGGAGATGGGCTCCAGCTTTTCGTCATCGTTGTTCACGGTGGGGATGGAGTGCATCAGGCCCTTGGTGTACTCGTGGCGGGGGTTGTAGAAGATCTCGTCAGCGGTGCCCTGCTCACAAATGGAGCCAGCATACATGACGATCACTTCGTCACACATCTGCGCCACAACACCCAGATCATGGGTAATCATAATGATTGCCATGCCCAGCTCTTCCTGCAGAGACTTCATCAGCTCCAGAATCTGCGCCTGAATGGTCACGTCCAGTGCGGTGGTAGGCTCGTCGGCAATGAGGATATCCGGCTCACAGGCCAGTGCCATTGCAATCATAATACGCTGACGCATACCGCCGGAGAACTCGTAGGGATACTGCTTCATACGCTTATGCGGCTCATTGATATTCACCAGACGAAGCATTTCCACAGCCCGGTCATAGGCCTGCTTCTTGTTGCGGTTGGTGTGCAGCAGAATGGCCTCTGTCAGCTGATGGCCCACGGTATAGGTGGGGTTCAGAGAGGTCATAGGGTCCTGGAAGATAATGGAGATCTTGTTGCCGCGAACGGTCTTCATGACCTTCTCCCCGGCACCCACCAGCTCCTGACCGTCGATCTTCACGGAGCCGGAGACGATCTTGCCGTTCTTCTCCAGAATCTGCATAATGGAATAAGCGGTAACGGACTTACCGGAGCCGGACTCACCAACGATGCCCAGCACCTTGCCCCGTTCCAGATTAAAGGACACGCCGTTTACCGCATTGACAGTGCCTGCGGGAGTGGTAAACGCCGTATGCAGGTCACGTACTTCAAGTAATGCCATAACTTAACGTTCCTTTCTTAATTCTTCAGCTTGGGATCGAAAGCATCCCGCAGGCCGTCACCAAACAGGTTCAGAGACAGCACGATCAGGCTGATGACCACAGCAGGGATCACCAGACGGTGGGGATAGGAGGAGATGCCGTTCAGGGCATCGGACGCCAGAGAGCCTAGGCTGGGCATGGGGGCGTTGACGCCCAGGCCCAAGAAGCTCAGATAGCTCTCGGTGAAGATAGCGTTGGGAATCTGCAAAGCGGTGGAAATGATCACCACGCTGATGCAGTTGGGGATCAGATGCTTCTTGATGACCCAACCGGACTTGGCACCGGCAGCCTTGGAAGCCAGGACATACTCCTGCTCGCGAAGGCTCAGGATCTGTCCGCGGATCAAACGGGACATGCTCACCCAGTACAAAAGGGCAAAGACCACAAACAAACTGATCATGTTACTGCCCAGCTTGGCAAGGACCGTTCCTTCGATCAGCGCGCCCAGGCTTACCTTCATCACAGAAGCCAACAGAATAACCATAAGGGTGTCCGGCAGAGAATAAATAATATCCACGATCCGCATGATAATGATATCCACCTTGCCGCCGATATATCCGGCGATGGAACCCACAGTCATGCCGATGATCAGAACGATGATACTGGCAAAGAAGCCAACACCCAAAGAGATCCGGGCACCATAGACCACCCGGATAAAGTAGTCACGGCCCTGGGAATCGGTACCGAAAATGTGGGGGAAAATGCTTTCACCGGCGGCGATCCGTGCCTGTTCGGTGGTGCCGTACTCAAAGGGGGCAAGATTATTGTAGGAAGGATCCATGGGACGGCCCCACACCTGACCCAGCTGCTGATCGTAGCCGTAGGGCCACAGCATGGGCAGAAAAATGGAAGTTAGGGTGATAAGCACGATCAAAACAAAGCTGACAGTTGCCACCTTGTTTTTCAGCAGGCGCTTCACACCGTCCTTAAAGAAGGTGGTGGAGGGGCGCATCTGCACCATATATTCTTTTTCTTCCGCAGTGGCAGGGATAAAATCATCCATGTTCACATGCAAGCTAAAGGGGTTCTTTTTCAACGCTGCCACCTCCTTACTCCAAGGTAATTCTGGGATCAACGACCTTATACATAATGTCGCTGACCAGATTCATCACAACGATCAGGGTTGCCAGCACGATGGTGGTGCCCATAATCAGGGGATAGTCACGGTTTGTGATACTATTGACAAAATCTCTGCCGATACCGGGAACCGCAAAGATCTGCTCCACCACCAGAGAACCGGTGACGATGTACGCGAGCATGGGGCCCAGATAGGTAATAACGGGGATCAGGGAGTTCTTCAGGGCATGGCCAAAGATAACCTTCACCGGGGAAACACCCTTTGCCCGGGCGGTACGGATATAATCCTGTCCCAGCACATCCAGCATGGAGGACCGGGTCAGACGGGTGATATAAGCCGCGGGATACAGTGCCAGCGTGATGACAGGCATAATAAGACCGCCCGCTGTGGCACCGTTGGCAGGCACCCACTTCAGTACCTGGGCAAACAGTAGCAAAAGCAGTGTACCCATAATGAAAGAGGGCATGGAAACAAAGGCAGTGGTAACCACCATGATGATCTTATCCACCAGCTTGTTACGGCGCAAAGCAGCCACAGCGCCCAGCACAACGCCAACCACAGTGGCAATAGCAGCAGCACACACACCCAGCTTGATGGAGACCTTCATGCCGTTAGTGATAATGTCCACCACATCCCGGCCGCGGTCCTTCAGGCTGGGGCCGAAATCAAAACGGAAAAGAATATCACTCAAATAGGTGGTATACTGCTCAAATACAGGCTTATCCAGACCGTATTTGGCGTTCAGGGCGGCTTCCGCCTCTGCAGACAGCGCCTTTTCTCCCAGGAAGGGACCGCCGGGCACTGCACGGGTCACGAAGAAAGTGATGGTAATAACGATCCAAACTGTCAACGCGGCCAGAAAGATTCGCTTTAGAATATAAAGCAAGGTTTTGGAATTCATGCAAATGTTCCTTTCTTTATTAGCTAAAACCGCCGGTACGAAAATATGGGATTCCGTTCATTCCTCAAAAAGGGTATGGAAGCGGTTATACAGTAAGTCTACGTTGCATTATACCACAAGGTTTTTTTGTTTGCAACTTAATTTTCACTAGAAAAACCTGTCACCGCTTCCAGTGCTTTTGTACACATTGCCCACGGACATTTGTACTCCTTCACAAAACAAGCAAAAGCACCTTGCTAAATCTTACAAGAAATGGTATATTAATGTCAGAAAAGAGAAAAGAGGTCGATTTTATGGATAATCCAATCAGTCAGTATCAGCGCAGGATCAAGCGGGTGATCATTACCCGGGAGGAAATCGCCGCCGCCGTGGCAGAGGCAGGCAAAAAAATCGACGAAATGTATACCGACGGCAAGCCAGTTCTTCTGGTGAGCATCCTGAAAGGTGCTTTCGTTTTTTTGGCAGATCTGTGCCGTGCCGTATCCCATCCCTGTGAGATCGGCTTTATGTGTGCCAAAAGCTATCACGCAGGCACCACCTCTTCCGGTGTTGTGAACATCACCATGGACCTTGACCAGGATGTAAGCAATTATCATGTGATCATCGTAGAGGACATCATCGATACCGGCAGGACCCTTAAGGATGTGGTGGAGCTGCTGAAGGCACGGAATCCCCTGTCTCTGAAGGTGGTCACCCTGCTGGACAAGCCTTCCCGCCGGAAAGTGGAGTTCAACGCAGACATGACACTGTTCACCATTGACGATTTCTTCGTCATCGGCTACGGTCTGGACTGCGCCGAGCAGTACCGGGGACTTCCCTACATCGCCGAATACGATCCCGAAGGCTAACAAACCGGGGCAGTCAGCAAAGACTGTCCCGGTTTTTCTTTATTCAATAAAGGCTTTGAGCAGCTTCAGGGTGTTGGCAATACCGTCCATGTGGCTGCGTTCATAGCCGTGGCTGGCGTAAACACCGGGGCCGATAAGGCCGTGGCGGATATCGTAGCCGCTACGCAGGGTAGTTTCCACGTCGGAGCCGTAGAAGGGGTAGACATCCACTGCATAGTCCGCACCGGCTGCCTTTGCCGCATCTATGAGCCTGCCCACCAGCTGATAGCTGTAAGGACCGCCGGAATCCTTGGCACAGATGGACGCCTGCCGCTCGGTACACTGCACCCCGTCCCCTACGCAGCCCATATCCACGGAGATGGCCTCCGTGACTCCGGCAGGCACTGATGCGCAGCCGCCGTGTCCCACCTCTTCATAGACGGTGACATGGACATACACCCGCCGCCGGGGCACGATACGGTTGTCCGCCAAATACCGGGCATAGGCAAGGAGGATGCCCACGGAAAGCTTATCGTCCAAAAAACGGCTCTTAAGGTAGCCGCTTTCCGTGCGGCGGGTCCGGGGATCGAAGCATACAATGTCTCCCACCTGGATCCCCAAGGCTCTGGTGCCCGGGGCATCGGCAACCGGCTCATCCAGCACCACCTCGGTAGTATCAAAGCTGCGCTTTGCGTCGGAGTAATCCTTGTTCACATGCAAAGACGCATTACAAAGCTGCAGGGTTCCCTCAATAACCTTTCCCTGACGGGTATAGACCCGGACGTTCTCCGCTTCGCCGTTGCAGGCACTCATGCCTCCCAGCGCTGTCAGACGCAGTCTGCCGTTTCCTTTGATCTCGGCAACCATGCCGCCCAAGGTGTCCGTATGGGCAGCAAGGAGCAGCGCGTCATTTTCATCCCTGCCCCCCAGGTCCGCCAGCACGCCGCCCTTGGCGGTAAGGGTTGCGGAAAAGCCCATGGACTGAAACTGCTCCTGCACCCACCGTGCCGCCCGGTCCGTAAAGCCGCTGGGGGAATCGATTTCAAGAAGCCGGCTGGTTTGCTCCCATGCCAGCTGTGTATATTTTTCATTCATAGCAATCGCTCCTTGTGTTCACTATATGAAAAATTATAGCACATCCTCCCCTCTTCCGCAAGAGATAGCAGCCTTGCATTTTCCGGTTTCTCCATTCCAGCCAAATGCTGCCACCTCCCCGGTGATCTACATTTTCGGACAGCGGAAACAAGGCGAAAAGGAATAAGATGCCGGACCTTGCAACAGCTGCAAGGTCCGGTAGTTTTTATTTGGGCTGCTTTTCGTGCTGCGTCCCGAAGTAAAAGCTGACCACCATGGAGATGATGATCATCACATTGTCCGGCGCAAGGCTGCCGGTCAGCGCAAGATAGGCAAACACACCAATGACCACCAAGGTGACGATGGTCTTAACCTTGATCAAGGCTGCGATGCTCTTCAAGATTTCCATATCATTTCCTCCTAATGCTTTTGATCGTTTTCCAGATCCGCGATCCGGTGGTTGATGACCTTGATCTGCTCCTCCACCACAGGCACACGCTGGGCGAAGCCGTTATGAAGCCTGACCTCCCGGGTCAGCTCGTCGATCTTGGTATCTGTGATTGCCTGGGCCACCGCCGTGGCTTTTTCGGTCTTTTTCGCCGTTGCCATACAGGTTATGACCACACCCGCAAGGGACACGCCCCCGGTGATCAGTGCCACAAGGATGGCTTCACTCATTGGTACAGACCTCCTTAAACGCCCAGCAGGGCCGCCCAGGTCTTGGGACCGCAGGAGCCGTCGGGGGACAGTCCCTTATCCTTCTGGTACGCCCGCAGCGCCTTGTCGGTGGCACCGCCAAAGCTGCCGTCTGCACCCTTTCCACCACAGCTGAAGCCGTAGCCGATCAGCAGGGTCTGCATTGCCTTGACGGTATCGCCCTTGGCACCTTTTTTTAACACCTTGATTTCCACAGTACATACCTCCGTTTTTGTAGTAGGTTTATTTGTGATCGTTGCAGAAGCGCTTTTCTTCTTCAATCCATGGAACTCGATGAGCGCTTCCGCGATTGCCCGAGCATAGGCGCTCTGTCCGGCATCGGAGGTGATATACTTATAGTCCTCGGTGCCATCCATGAAGCCGCCCTCACACAGGACTGCCGGGATCTTGTTCTGGTTTATGATCTGGAAATTGGCACGCTTCACGCCCCGCCCCTTCAGCCCGGTATAGGCGACCAACCGGGTATAAATAAGGTTTGCCAGGCGAAGATCTGCATCGGTGCAATTTCTGTCCACATATACCTCTACGCCGGTGGCAGTGTTCCAATCGCCTGTAAAGGCATTGTGGTGCACAGACACCAGAGATGCCGCGCCGGCTTCCAGATACGTGGCAACACGCTGGGACAGGACTTCGTCCGTTTGCCCCTCATTGCCGTCGGTGTGGATGAAAGCCACATCGTAATCCCGGAGCAGATCCACCACCTTATCTCTAACCTTGTCATTCAGTGACCATTCCCGAATACCATCGGGGGTACGCTTGCCTGCAGTATTAAGCCCATGTCCGGCATCCAATGCGATTTTAACCATTGCTGTTCACCTCTTCCCAATAGGCAGGATACACGCTGGGACTCCATACACATACAACATCTGCCGGAGCAATGCAAACATAGTCCTTGCCGCTTTCGCAGCACTTGTCACCGGCATAGTACCACTTACCCTCCACAAAGGGAGGATACTCCTCGGGAGCTTCCTCCGGGTTCTGTGCCGCCTCAAGGATGCGGACACGCTGCTCCAGATCCAGCACGCGCTGAAGAATATCCACCTCGCCGGACACGGATGCCCCGTCCTGTGCCAGCTGACGCAGCTGCTGTCGCTGCTGGTCGGTCAAGTCACCATCTACCCATACAGAATCGATCTTCTGCAGCACCTTGGACAGCTTATAGCCCCCTGCGCGGATGACACGATGGATAATATCGTACATAGTTCATTCCTCCTTATGTGTTGATGAGAGCAGCTTCCAGAGCTGCCAGTCGGGATTTCAGCATTGCGTTTTCCGCCACAGGATCTGCTCTGCCGGTGACGGTGATGTTGCCAGTATCCGCCCAGAGGGTATTGACACCGGGCAACGCAGGAATCACCCGGGGTGTCAGTTGGACCGTGATGGGGTTGGCGAGTTCATAACAAAATTGAACCGGTGTTCCAGCGGCATTTTGGTCAGCAAGCCATTCTTTCCATTCCTCGATCGTTGTAACTTGCTCACCAAGACCGGGACGGATTCCAATCAAATCGTTATTCACATAACATCCAATATTTGTGCCCCCATTGATAGCAACGAGTGTTTCGTACTTGAAATGAGAGGACCAACACGGCACCGTTCTATCCTTGGCAAAGAGGGCACTGTCTGTGATGTATAACAGCGGTCTGTAATTTCCGTTATAGTTGTTGTTCGCATCACCAGTCCAAAACCATGCTTCGTCGCCGGTGAATATGCGCCAGTGTTTATCCACCGTTAGCACACCGGTTTGCCAGTTCAGGCTGCCGCCATAGACGGTTTGACCCAACTCCATAGTGAATTCCTCGCCCCGGTAGGGTTCGTATTCGGATGCGACGGAACCGGCTTCCAGTTGCAATTTGTAAGATTGCATCCCATAAGGTTTGCCACCACCGACAGATAAATAAAATTCTTCGTTTATGGTAAACGTGAAACTTGCATTGCCAGCTTTTAAGCCATATTTTACTGCTATCTGTGCTTTGGTAGCGGCAGAATATACAAAAAACGAACAGGTTGCCCCCTCCGTTACCGGGAAAAAGGTCGCCGTGTATGTGCCTTTGGGATGCGTCTTTTTGTTGCCATATCCGGTGTTGACATATAAGCCACCGTTTTGAAAATCAGATGTAAACACATCCCCATCCAAAGTGGTGTTATAAACATCCTTCATATACTCCACTGGGTCGATAAGATTCTTCCCACCGCGCCACAGCCTAACCGCCGTATGACCAGTGAGGGGGCGGACATTGTCCGGGCTGGGATCGCCGCTCCCCTCCTGCACCGGTTCGATGGCGCTGACCACTTTCAGTGGATAACCCTCCACAGGATCGCAGGCCACAAGCTCACCGGTTTTCGTGAACCCGGGACACAGACGGTCAATGATTTCCTTGCCGGACCAGGTGTGGACCTCATCCATGACACCGTCATCGATCCGGGCAGCCTCCGGGTCGGTGATCTGGTAGGATTCTCCTCCTACCGTCAGTATTTTGATCTTTTTCATTGGTTTCCTCCTGTTCTTTTCCCTTTATTCCGGACTGAACTGTTCTGCCGAAAGCAAGGTAAAATCGTCATACACTGTCCTTCCCAGATCCACCCGGACCCTGCCGGCAGTCTCCGCTGTCACGCTCACTCCGTCGGTGCCGCTCCACCAGACAGTTCCATTGCTTTCGATGCCGATGACACCCCACACCGGCGTGCCGTTGGCGTTACCGAACAGGAAAAGGGACTGGCGGTTGCCGCCGGAGTCCCACCCAGTGTACTTGGATTGGAAGGAGAAGCTGCTCTCCTTCCACACCCGCCGGGTACCAAGAGATACTCCGCTGACACTGGGTGCTGTCACCGGTACATGAAAGGCAAAATCATTCTTTCCCCAATCAAACACCGGCAATCCCGGCTGAACGGTGACATTTTTGGCAACGGTGTTTACGGCATCGGTCACCGTCACCTCCACCGGATGGGTCTGGGTATAATCCAAGTCTGTTAGCATAACCTCGGCACGGTAACGGTTGCTGCCGGTCCATTGAGGCTCCAAATCCAGCACCTGCCCTGCCAGCCGGCACTGCACCTGCAAAGTATTCTCCACCCCGCCGAAGCTTCCCCGGTAGCAGTTTCCTTCCACCGCCAGCCGGACATTACTGCCGGTAGGCTCCGGACGGGACAGGGACACGTTGGCGGTGAGCACCACATAGGGGATCAGCTCACAAGACACATTGTGCCAAGCCTGATACCCCCGGCTGTCCTTGGTGTAGGTATGATACTCTGCCCGTTCCGTTTGAGGATAATCGATGTAATCACCGGTTAACGTACCTCCATCCGTATTCTTCCATACAATGGTGGCGCTTTTTCGTGCTACAGCGGTGACATGGCACCGGGCGGTGGAAACATAGCGGATCAACTTGCTTTTATCTCCGGTCAAAGCAAGCGCCGCCGAATTCACATCCTCCACCCATGCATCCAGCAAGGGTGCACAGCGGCTTTCCGCAGCTGTGGCAGTAAAGCTGCAGGTTTTGGTGTCGATGAGGGTGTTGCCCGAATACGTACGGCAGGTAAGGCTTCCTGTGCCGGTTTTACTGTTGGGTATCTGACTATAGAAACTTTCCGGCAAAGTAAAATTCACCGTAGTGGCGCTGAATTTTTCCTCCGCGCTCACTGCCTTGCCGCTGCTGCTGACATATCCGCTAAGCCTGCCGAATTGATAGGCGATGGAATGAGTAAATGCCGAATTCTTCCGGGTGATCACCACCGTGGAAGCACTTTCGATGTTGGCATCCGTTGCCGAGATCTCCGATGCCCGGGCAATGCTGTCCAATGTCCAGTTGCCGCTGACCGTTGACACAGACGCTGTGTAGATCGCCGTGGAAAGGCTCACCGCTACGGTGCAGGTGCCATCGGCATCGTTGTGATAGACCCGCAGGGTCCCGCCGGTGGAGCCCTTTGCCGCCGGGAAGGTCTTGGTGGAGTATGCCTTTCTTGCGCAGGAATACACCGTGTTGCCGCCGATGGTCACTTGGGTGGGACCGGTGCTGTAATAGTTGGATGAGCCGCCTGTGACCGTCAAGGTCCAGGCAATATCCGAATAATTCCCCGCTACATTGGGGGTCTGGGTACATTCCAGCTTTAGATACCGCCCGCTGTAGGCGGCGCTGGTGAGTGAAAAGCTCTTTGCCATCTCTCTATCCTCCCAACCAGAAACAGGCGGTACGAAGGGCGTCTAGACCGTCTGTATAATCTTCAAACCGGGCATGGTCGCCTACGATCAGGAAATTATGTACCTGCACATCGGTTGCCACCACACCGGCAGCATTTGCCTGCAGCACGGTCTGTCCGTCTCGGGTCACATACATACCTGTATTGTCCAGAAGATTCTTCATCTGCTGACCCTCCCGGGCGATCTGCAATCCGGCATCGTCAAAGGTATAGCCCATCTGGGTCTTGATCTTATTGACACCGTCGCTTTGGATCTTGTCCACGGTGATCTGCAGGCTTTGAGCCGTTTGGCTCACCTGGGTCATTTGGGTCTGTACATTCTGAAGCTGGGTAGACTGGGTACTTACCTGTCCCCGGATTCCCTGCAGATCTGCCTCCACCCGGGTCAGCGCACCGGCTTGGTCGGTGTTTTCCACCTGCAACCCCTCCACATCCATACGAAGCTTCAGAAGCTTGCCCTGAACAGCGGTGATC
>JAGAMQ010000009.1 GCA_017624645.1 Oscillospiraceae bacterium | reverse complement strand
CATGGAGGGGTCAATATCCCGGTTTTCCTCATAGGAGCTGCTGGAAGCAGTGAGGTCTGTCCAGGGAGAGATGCCCAAGATTCCGCAGGGCATGGGAAGTCCCAGCCGTTTCAGTTCCATACAAAGGGCGTAGCAAAGTCCGCCGCCGGCACTTTCACCGCAGAGGGTGATGCTTCCGGCGTAACCCTTGTCCAAAAGGTAGCGGTAGCTTTCCAGTGCATCCTCCACCGCCGCCGGGAAGGGGGCTTCCGGTGCCAGTCGGTAGGCAGGACAAAACACCCTGGTGCCGGTACGCTGGGAGAGCATAGAGCCGAAGCCCAAAGCATAATCCAGTCCGCCGCAGGCATAACCCCCTCCGTGGAGATACAGGATCACACCCTGCCGGCGCTGGTCCGTGGGGATCACCCACGCTGCCGGGAAAAGGGGGAAGAGATGCTCTTTTACCATCACCTGCTCCCGGTATCGGGCTTCCATCAGTTCGCCGATCCGGTCCTGCCATTTGCGCAGGGTCTTAAGGGAAAGACTGCCAAGGAGCGGCCGCAGCAGATTCAGTTGGGTTTGGATGGCTTTGGGGGAAAGTGCCATAAGGGGGCTGCTCCTTTCAGGGTAGAATTATTCTTTACAGAAGAATGTTGCACCGTAGGCGCCGGGACCGGCATGGGTGCCGATGATACTGCCCAGACAGGTGCAGCGCAGATCGCCGTCCCACAGCTCTTGGCTGTCCACAAGGAACCGGTCGGGGGTTGCCTGACTGTTCCGGGGAAGCTCCTTGGTTTGGGCCAGCTTTTGGTAAAAGGTTTTGTGGTCGATGGTTATGCCGTCCAGAAATTCCTCCTTCCCGAAGATGACAGTCAGAGGACTGGTCTGAAAACGGTGGCGAAGGGCGGGGGGCAATATCTGCGGTGGAATCCACGATGATTCTGACGCTTATAATACTCTCTCCTTTGGTCGAATACAAGAAACCGGTAGTAGAATCCCTCTTCAAAGAGGAGAATCCTCAGAGGGAGCTTTCGTTGACAGGAGCCTCCGGGTAGTTTATATAAGATAAAGTATCATATCCATCATCAAGCTGTCAATAAAAACCGCCGGACCAAGGAAAAACCAAACAAATTGGAATTTACAATGTTGGTGCGGCGTGGTATGATGAAGAAAATATCCTTGAAAGGACCCATCCCTATGTACATGATCCAAGCAAGAGAGGAATACGCCGCTGCCTTGAAGGCGGGGCAGAGGGAAGTGCGGGAGCTGCGGGCAAGGGGTCATGGGACCCGTCCCGCGGTGCTGGATGATCTGCTTCCCGAGATCGGGGAAACCACCGTGGAGGTGGGCTTGGTGGAGATTCCCGCAGACCGGATCGTAGGCACCAAATCCGCCGGACGAATTACAGCCTTTACCCCGGGCTTTCTGCCGCTGCTGGATCCGGAAAGCGAATTTGCCCACAAGTGGGTGGGCCTGTGTGCAGCCCACCTTTCCGATGAGGGCATCCGGGAACCCATCGTCTGCTTTGAGTATCTGGGCAGCTTCTATGTGCAGGAGGGCAACAAACGGGTCAGTGTGCTGCGCCATTTCGGTGCGCCCAAGATCCCCGGGTATGTGTACCGGGTGATGCCCCAGCCCTCGGAGGATCCCAAGGTTCGTGCCTATTATGAATTTCTGGATTTTTACAATGCCACCGGCATCTATGATATCCAATTCCATCAGCCCGGCGACTATGCAAAGCTTTTGGCGCATTTGGGCAAAGAGCCGGGGGAACAGTGGACGGAACGGGAGCAGAAAACCTTTCGGGCATACTATCAGTACTTCCGGGATGCCTTCTACGCCTTGGGCGGTGGCGCGCTGGAACTGTTGCCGGAGGAAGGCTTGCTCCTTTGGCTTCGGGTCTATCCTTTCCAGGATCTGGGAAAGCTGTCTGCCACAGAGCTGAAAAAGGCCATGTATGCCCTGAAAGACAATCTTTTGTCCGTGGAAGAGCCTGTGAAGCTGGAAACGGAACCTGTGGAGCAGAAGCAGAATCTGCTGACTAAGCTGATTTCTGCTGCTCCGGAGCATCTGCATGTGGCGTTTGTCCATCCCCGGGACCCCTCCATCAGCACCTGGATCATCGGCCATGAAGAGGGTGTCCAACATCTGAAGGAGGTCATGGGTCACCGGGTGACGGTGCGCAGTTATTTCCATGCGGATACCCCGGAGGAAGCAGAGGCACTTCTGGACCGTGCCGTGGAAAAGGGCGCGGATGTGGTGTTTACCACCACCCCCCAGCTGAGCCGTGCAACATTAAAAGCGGCGGTGAAGCATCCCCGGGTCAAATTCCTCAACTGCTCTGTGGATGCCCCATATTCCAGCGTCCGCACCTATTACGGACGGGTGTTTGAGGGAAAATTCATCACCGGTGCCATTGCCGGCGCTCTTTCCGACAATGATTCCATCGGCTATATCGGCTCCTATCCGATCTTCGGTGTGCCTGCCGCCATCAATGCCTTTGCCTTAGGCGCACAGATGACCAATCCCCGGGCAAAAATCCAGCTTCGCTGGTCCTGCCTGCCGGGAAATCCTGTAGAGGAATTCCGCAGGCAGAATATTCATGTGATCTCCAACCGGGATGTGCCTACTCCCGATCAGTTCCATCTGGAGGGGGGCGGCTACGGCACTTATCTCTTTGATGAAAAGGGCGTTTTGGTGCCTATGGCATCTCCCTGCTGGGTCTGGGGAAAATTCTATGAGCATGTTATTCGCAGCATCTTTGAAGGCAACTGGGAACAAGACAAGTCCCGGGCGGTGAACTACTGGTGGGGTATGGACAGCGGTGTGATCGATGTGACCCTGTCGGAGCATCTGCCCGAGGGACTGCACGCCCTTGCGGATATCCTCCGGGAGGGACTACGCGCCGGTAGGCTGGATCCTTTCCGCCGCCGGCTGGTGGCGCAGGACGGCACCGTCATCAGCGACGGCAGCCGCAGCCTTACCACCAATGAGCTTCTGCATATGGACTGGCTTTGCGAAAATGTGGAGGGAAGCATCCCGCCCTTTGATTCCATTTTGCCCTACTCCCAGGCAATGGTCCGGGAGCTGGGTGTCTACAGAGATACCATCCCCATGGAAAAGGAGGGACACCTGTGAAAATTTTGGCTCTTTCCGACGAAGAATGTCTGGCCCTGTGGGACTACTATACCCCCGGCAAGCTGGACGGGTATGATCTTATTATCTCCTGCGGCGATCTGAAGGCAAGCTACCTTTCTTTTATTGTGACCATGGCACGGGTGCCGGTTTTGTATGTCCACGGCAACCATGATACCGGCTATGAACGCAATCCTCCCGAGGGCTGTGACTGCATCGAGGATCAGCTCATCGTATATAACGGGGTGCGGATCCTTGGACTGGGAGGCTGCCGCCGGTACCGACCGGGGCCTCACCAGTACACGGAGCGGGAAATGCGCAAGCGCATCCGCAAGCTTCGCTGGAAGCTGTGGTGGCATAAGGGCGTGGATGTGGTGGTGACCCACGCACCGCCTGCCGGAGTGGGGGACGATGAGGATATTGCCCACCGGGGCTTTGAGGCGTTTTTGCCCCTGCTGGAAAAATATCGGCCTCAGGTGCTGCTCCACGGGCATGTCCATATGAATTACAAAATGGATAAGACCCGGGAACGGCAGTTGGGCGACACCCGGGTGATCAATGTCTGCGAACGCTACACCGTAGAGGTGGAAGCGCCGCAATAAATTCCAATCTATCCAACGGTTTCAAATTTCGCACCAGCCAAAGGCTCCCCTTGTCAGGGGAGCTGGCGAAAATCTTTGATTTTCGTCTGAGGGGTAGTAAATTCTGCGATTGTCCGCAATTGCGGATAGAATCGGAGCATTATCTCTCCCTCAGTCAATTGCCTGGATTTGGCAATTGACAGCTCCCTCATCAGAGGGAGCCTGCACACAACTGTTGGAGAAATTGGAATTAACATAGACTGGGCGGGGGGTCTATACACAATCAAAAAGGATGTGATCCTATGTTTGAAGGCTACAGTCCTGAAACGGTAGATTTTCTTTGGGGAATCCGAATGAACAACAACCGGGACTGGTTTCTGGCCCACAAGAAAGATTATGTAAACTATCTGTACGAACCTACCAAGGCATTGGGAAAGGATCTGTTTGCTCCGTTTCTCCAAAAGACCGGTCATGTGCTGAAGGTCAGCCGGATCTATCGGGATACCCGGCTGCATCATCCTCTGCCCTATAAGGAGAGCCTTTGGATCTGTATTCGTCCGGATGTGCAGTGGTGGGCAGAAAATCCCTGCTTGTATTTTGAGATCTGCCCCGAGGGGGTGACCTACGGTTTTGCGCTGTACCGTCCCCGTCCGTCTACCATGGAGGCTTTCCGCAGGCATATTGCCGCCCATCCCCGTCAGTTCACAAAGCTGGTCCGGGACACGGAGAAAGCCACCGGTATCCCCATTACCGCCAATCTTTACAAGCGGCCAAAGGAATGTCCCGGTAAAGAATTGGAGCCTTTCTACGCATGGAAGGACTGCATTTTCTGCACTGTCACCGAAGAGGTAGGCCCGGAGGTTTTTGGACCGGAGCTGGGAAAACGGGCAGCAGTGCTGCTTCAAAAGCTCACGCCTTTGTATGAGTTTTTCTGCCAGTTTCAGGTGTAGAACATTGGTCAAATGGTGCGTTGCAACATTGCAACGCACCCTCAGTCTGTCGAAAGTGGTTCTATGTCAATAGTTTGGGTAGAGCCAACAAGAAGACGCTGTCTCACTAGCAAAGTGAGGCAGCCCTAAAAAAATTCAGCGCCCGGCTCTGTACAAGAGTCGGGCGTTGGCGTTAAAATTAAGGTGTGAAACAAAACTTAACGCAGGTAAAGTAAACAGCATACGGGACTGGATATATTGATAGCATTTCTCAACGTCTGTGCCCACATAGCAGACAGTTGGCACATATTTCACATCCATTTGCCACTTTTTGCCCAGTTCTTTGAGGGTATCGGAATGCCCACGGTGCTTAGATTTCTTCTTGGTAGACTCTACCCTCTTGCGATAACCGAGCCGGACGAACACACGGTACTAAGGGCCTGGATGTCTGCTGTAAGCCTTCTCCTGACGCAGCTTGCCGTACAACTCACAAATGCTGATGTTGGGGTTGCGACGATGGTAGTTCCGGATTCAGTTCAATTCTTGCTCTGTATGAGCATTGGGTGCTGGCTGCGGGGACGGTGAGACTTTGGTACCAATGATCCTTGGTGCCGTCGTACAGTTTGTTCCAACGCATAAGAGATGCTTTAGAAATGTGATACCGGCGCAAAATAAAGTCAATATCCTTGGGCTGGCGATACAATTTCACAGAATTGATCTTTGTAGTCAGTTCATGCGGTAAATACCGCTTGTTTTTCAGCTTATTATCTTTTACTATAACCATGGCGATTGAAACCTTTCGTTAGGGTGTGGTTGTGATGACTCTATTCTAACGAACTCAATGGCTTTTTTCTATTCTCTTGGTCTCACATCAATTGTAACGCTACAAAATATAACCCATCGTTCTCGATTTTTGTATTGTGGATAACAGCAGAAAGTGGTATACTGATCGTGTATTCCGCAGGTGCGGAGTGACTACATGGGAAGGAAGCGTATTATATGCTGGAAAAGCTGTTTAAGCTGAAAGAAAACAACACCAATGTGAAAACCGAGGTGATCGCAGGTATCACCACCTTCATGACCATGGCATACATTCTTGCCGTGAACCCCAGTATTTTGGGAGACGCCGGCATGAACACCAATGCCGTACTCCTTGCCACGGCATTGGCATCCTTTATCGCCACAGCCTCTATGGCGCTGATGGCAAATCTGCCCTTTGCCCTGTCTGCTGGCATGGGCCTCAACGCGTATCTTGCCTATACGGTGGTGCTGGGTATGGGCTATTCCTGGCAGATTGCACTGCTGGCTGTATTCGCAGAAGGTCTGATCTTCATTGTACTGTCCCTGACCAATG
Source organism: Oscillospiraceae bacterium (assembly GCA_017624645.1). Taxonomy (GTDB): domain Bacteria; phylum Bacillota; class Clostridia; order Oscillospirales; family Oscillospiraceae; genus Faecousia. The sequence goes on along the minus strand of JAGAMQ010000009.1, from coordinate 4,126 downwards.
TCCGTGAAGCCATTTTCAATGCCATTCCCCTGACCCTCAAACGGGGCGTATCCGTGGGCATCGGTCTGTTTATCGCTTTTATCGGCCTGCAGAACGCAGGTCTTGCGGTGGATTCCTCCACACTGGTGACCATCACCAGCTTCACCGAGAATTTTAACACCCATGGCATTTGCGCTCTTTTGGCTGTCACCGGCTTGCTGTTTACCGCGGTATTGCATATCCGCAAAGTCAAGGGTGCTATCCTCATTGGCATTGTCGCCACTTGGCTGCTGGGCATCCTGTGCCAGCTCGCCGGTGTGTATGCCCCCAACCCCGAAGCAGGCTTTTATTCTCTGATCCCCTCTGCCGTGGTTTCCTTTGACTTCTCTTCACTGGGCGAAACCTTCTTCCAGTGCTTCCGGGTAGACTGGAGCAATATCCGTGTTCTGGATTTTGCAGTTGTCATCTTTGCTTTCCTGTTTGTGGATCTGTTTGACACCCTGGGCACTCTGATCGGCGTTGCCACCAAGGCAAATATGCTGGACGAAAAGGGCCGTCTTCCGAAGGTGAAGCCTGCACTGATGGCAGATGCCGTGGGTACAACCGTGGGAGCTGTCCTGGGCACCTCCACCGTCACTACCTTTGTGGAATCCGCCTCCGGTGTTGCCGCCGGCGGCCGTACCGGACTGACCGCAATGGTCACCGGCGTGCTGTTTCTGCTGTCCACCCTGTTTGCCCCCCTGTTCACTGCCATCCCCTCCTTTGCCACTGCCCCGGCACTGATCATGGTAGGCTTCCTGATGGTCAGCTCCGTCACCGAGATCTCCTTTGGGGACCACAACCTCACCGAGGCCATCCCCGCCTATATCGCCATCATTGCCATGCCCCTGTTCTACAGCATCTCCGAGGGCATCAGTCTTGGTATCATCTCCTATGTAGTGCTGAATCTTTGCACCGGCAAGGCTAAGAAAGTGACGCCCCTCATGTATGTCCTTTCTGTGCTGTTTGTCCTCAAGTACATCTTCCTGTAAATCCATCCGGACAGGAAACCCGGTCCTCTTCCACCGGGCAACCCATACAAAGGAGAAATTTTCTAAAAGGACTGTTCAAACCCCCACAGATATGCTATACTGAACAAAAAAACAACAGGAGGACTCATTATGATTCTGGACAACATCCAAAACTGCGCCCTGTATCGGGGTGTCCACCCCAAGTTTGAAGAGGCCTTTGCTTTCTGCAAGAAAGCGATGGCAGAAAACCTGCCTGTCGGCCGGTACGAACTGGACGGCACCGCGCTTTATGCCATGGTGCAGGAGTACAACACCAAGCTCACTGCCAATGCTAAATTTGAAGGCCACCGCAACTACATCGACATTCAGTTCATGGTGTCCGGTGCGGAGATCATGAAGTGGGCAGACATTTCCAAGATGACAGAAAATGTCCCCTACAACCCGGACAAGGACTGCCAGTTCTATGCCCCCAATGAGGATGCCGCTGCCGGCACCGTGGGAGCCGGAGAATATGCCATTTTCTTCCCCCACGATATCCACATGCCCTGTGTCTCTCTGAACGAGACCCCCGCCCCGGCAAAAAAGATCGTGGTAAAGGTCAGAGTATAACCCTCAAAAAAACGCACCCCCGGGTCGTCCGACCCGGGGGTGCGTTGCTCATTGAAGTTTGAAAAGCAGGTTATCACGGTGCTGTAGTTACTTCAGTCGCCCCCGTGGTTGCTTCTGTAGTCTCTTGGGTGGTGGGCTGGGTGGTTTCCGTAGGAGTAGTCTCCTTGGAGCCGGAGGATTTGTAAGTACCTGCCAGTTTCTGCAGTACCCGTTCATAAGCAGCTGTGCCTTCCTCATAGGGAGTGGGCTGATAGGTATTCTTCTTGGTGGTACTGCTCAAACAGCACGGGATGATCTTGGTCTGGCCCAAATGCACTGTGCCGTCAATCTCCCGGACGATCTCCTGCTGCAGGATTGCGGTATCCTTATCCCCGGGATTCCGGTTTCCCCCGAAGGAGAAATTGCCAAGGCTGTAGTAGATGACACCCCCGTTGTATTCCTCAATGGCCTGCAGCACATGGGGATGGTGTCCGAAAAAGATATCCGCACCGGCATCGATACAGGCATGGGCAAAGTCTTTTTGCAGATTGGTCAGCTTGTAGCTTCCCTCGGTACCGCCGTGGTAGGACACAATGACGATCTCCGCTCCGTCCTGCCGCAGCTGGGCAACGGCTTTTTTCATCTTGTCCATATTGACACTAAACTGCTCCGCATACACACCCACGATCAAACCGGTATCGGTGGTATACAAGGCAGTGCTTTCATCCTCCACATAGGCAACACCCTCTTTCTGCAGGGCATCCAGAGTGCTTTCATAACCGCCTTCGCCGTAATCGTAGCTGTGATTGTTGCTGAGGTTCACCATCTCGATATCTCCGGCGGTGAGGATCTTGGCATACTCCACCGGTCCCCGGAAACGGAATTTCTTTTCCCTTGGTGTGCGGTGCTCTGTGAGCGTACCCTCAAAATTCACAAGGGTCAGGTCATCCTCCGCAAAATAGGGCAACACATTTTGGAAGGGGTAGTCATACTGATCCCCCACCACCTTCACAAAGGTAAAGCTCTGCCCGTAGAGCAGCTCATCAGTGCCCAGGGTGCAGTCACCGGCAAAGGAAATGGTATAGAGGATGGGCTGGGGTGGCTCCGTAGTCTCGATGACAGGCTGGGTGGTGGCTTCTGTAGTTGCCTGTGTGGTCGTTGTCTCCGGGGTGGCTTCCGGCAGGGGATCCCGGGGTTGGAACGCACAGCCCCACAGGAGCATCACAGTCAGCAGCAAGGCAGCAAACCGAATGTTTTTCATGGTCTTCCTTCTTTCTCTGTTCATCAGGCATCCTGCCGGGAGGTCAGCATCAACGGTGCCCCGGTTACGGGATGCAAAAGCTTCAGTTCCTTTGCGCACAGCACCTGTGTGGTCAGCCCCATGGTTTGGGAAAGGGCAAGGCTCTCCTCCGAACCGTACTGGGGATCTCCCAAAATGGGAAAGCCCATATGGCTGCAGTGGACCCGCAGCTGATGGGTCCTGCCGGTCACCGGCTCCAGCGCCAGCAGGCAGCAGTCCTTTCGCCGCTGCAAAACCCGGTATCGGGTCAGAGAGGGCTTGCCGGTTTGGTTTACATAACGCAAAAGACTGGGCAACGGTCTGCGTTCAATAGGGGCATCAATGCTCCCTTCCTCCGCTCCCGGACCGCCCCACACCAGGGCATGATAGGTCTTTTGGATCGCTTTCTGTTCCTGCATGGCAGTGAGCAAAGCGTGGACATGGGCATTTTTCCCCAATAGCACCACCCCGTAGGTATCCCGGTCCAGCCGGGTAATGGGATGAAAAGCACATTGCTGTCCGGTTCTCTGGTAATGGGCAAGGACCCGATTGGCAAGGGTGCCGGTATTGGCGCTGCGGGAGGGGTGGATCAGCATACCTGCCGGCTTGTCCACCGCCAGCAAATATTCATCTTCATAAAGAATTGTCAGCGGTCCTTCCTCTGCCGGGTAATCCGGCATAGGTTCTTCCAGAGGGACCGTAATCACATCCCCGGGAACCACAGTATGATCCGTGTGCCGGGGAATTCCGTTGACAAACAGCTTGTCCTGCCATTTCAGCCGGTTCATCAGCCCGGCAGACATAGCCATCTCCTCCCGGAGGAAGGAGGAAAGCCTTCCCGCCCGGGCGGCAATATACTTTAATTCCATAGTTTCTCCTGTGAAAAAAGACCTCACCGTGGTGAGGTCTTTTGAAAATGCTTATCAGATGCCGATTACTTCAGGGCAGCCTTAGCCTGCTCCACCAGAGCAGCGAAAGCAGCGGTGTCCTGAATAGCCATCTCGGACAGGCTCTTGCGGTTCATCTCAATGCCGGCCTTCTTCACACCGTTCATAAAGGTGGAATAGTTCAGACCGAAGGGCTTCACAGCAGCGCTGATACGGGTGATCCACAGTCTGCGGTAGTCACGCTTCTTCAGCTTACGGCCAACGAAAGCATAGTTGCCGGACTTCATGACGGCCTGCTTGGCCATCTTAAAGTGCTTGGACTTAGAACCCCAGTAGCCCTTAGCCAGCTTCAGGGTAGCATTTCTTCTCTTGCGCGTCATCAT
>JAGAMQ010000008.1 GCA_017624645.1 Oscillospiraceae bacterium | reverse complement strand
CTCATATTGCCAATCAAGCTGTTCAGCATCGAGGGATCAGACAGGAGTATATCCATCGTTTCGTTCTGGAAGTCAGAAAATCCAAGTACAGAGCGCATTTCCTCTGCTGTCTTGCCGGTGATAGTGATGGTCAGTGTGGTTTCCGTTCTGCTATCGTCTATATCATCGTCCGGGTTAGAATCCGGGATCGTCACCGTTTCTGTGGAGCTGGTGATAAAACACATCTGCCAGAATACGGATTGAAGCCGGGACACGCGATCCGGGGTAAGCTGTGCCACATCCACACCATTCTCTGCCCCTGCTGTATAGGCAGCAAATACGGCAACCACATCCGTCCAGCTCGGCGGCGCTCCCTCCAAGATTATATCGTCATATTCCCCGGACTGCAGGGATATGAGCCGGGTATTCAGTTCCATGTTGATCTGCGATATGGCAGAGCTTAGAGGGACGGAATTGGGCGTGGATTCGTTGGAGAAAAGGATGCCCAGCGGTGATGCGGCGATGACGCCGATAATAACGACAACGGCCAATATTGCAACAAGGCCGATGCCACCAAAGGCTGCTACAATCGCTTCCACCACAGACTTGATTGCTTTACCTACGGCAACCGCTGCCTTTTTTGCGTTCTCTGCGGTTTTCTTTACTGCCTTCTTGGACTGCTCTGCCATCTTTTTCTGCGCTTCTCGCTGGAATTTCTTCCGGCCCTTATCGGCTGCTTTCTGCGCCGTGGACTTTTGCGACGCTCCATGTGCCTGTTTGGTTGGGCGGCTGGTCTTATGGGATGCCTGCTCGGTGCGGCTCCGAGTCTTTGGCTCATGCTGCGGTTTTTGCTTCGGCTCGGTATTGCCTTTCGGCTTTTCCTTTATATCCGGCTTGGAGCCGCCAGGAGCGCTGCCCTGCTTGGGTGTTTCCGCAGGGGGCGCAGGATCGTGGTGCTGGGTGTACTGGGGGTTGTCCATATAATGCTGTTCCGATGGATAATCTGGATAGCTGACAGCATGATGCGGAGGATCTTCCGGTGGGGGTGTTTCGGCCTTTTCCTGCGCCTTTTTCGCCGCAAGCTCCCGCTGCTGCTGTTCGATGGGATCGGGGGCGTGTCCCGGCTCATCCGGTTCTGGTTCTTCCGGCTCGGGCCTGTTCAGCACCCGTTCCTTGGTTTTTGGCTGTAAATGCTCTATAGTGCGCTTTACATCACCGGGTATCTCCCTTGCCCGGATTGCAACCTCGGCAGCGGCTTCCTCGGTGATACCAACGGCATATTCGTTGGCTTCCTCTTTCTTGCTTTGGTGTTCCCGGACTTTGCCCCGGACGGCATTATCGATCCGGGGCGCAATACTGCCTATTTTGCCCCGGTGTTTTCCCTTGCCCTTAGACTTGATAAAGTCATTGGGATCTCGTTCACGGATTTCTGGCATTATCAAACCTCCTATAACTTATATACAAAGAAATGCGTCCCAACTCGGGACGCATTTCCTCATAGACAAGGTGTTTTTTGTAAATTTACTGTGAACTGACACTAATAACCGCAAATTCTGCCAGAAAAAAGGCATAATATAGTTGGTATATTCAAATGGATTACCAAAATCTCAAAGAAAGGAGAAACCATTATGGGAAAGAAAACCAAGCGCGAGCGGAAACTTAATAAGAGAAAGAACATCGTGTATTCCAGCTACTATAGTGCAGTCAGCTTCACGGTTTCTTTTGTTTTTCTGATTGCAGATATTTTTATTGATGGAAAGTCTGCTGCAATCCTTGCTGCCGTCCTGTTGGCTGTCTTGATTGCCACTTGTGAACTTGGCATCAGGTATCTTCGCAAGGAACTTGAAGCCAATAATCCGAAAGCCAAAAAGTGGCAGGAGCGGTTATCCAAAATAGCAACGGAAGTCAGCTATCTAAGCTATCCGCTGATGGTAGGTAGTCTGCTTTTAGCAATTAGCGCAAATATCTAATTACATAGCAAATGCGTCCCAACTTGGGACGCATTTCGTTTACTCGGCTCGTTCACAGATCACAAGATAGCGCTGCTTGCCGCCGCTGGCATAGGGATGGCAGGTCAGCAGGGTCAGCAGATCCCGGCCCTCTTGTATGAGAATTTGGTCAACCTCGTGGGGCCAGATGATTTGCGTGTCTGTGACTTTGTATGTGAGTGTTCCCCACAGATTTGTGATGATAACCTCGTCACCGGGTTTCAGCTCTGTAACATACCGGAAATAGGCAGCGCCGCCCCATCCCCGGTGGCCTGCAATGACAGCATTGGTATTCTCGCCGCCGATGGGGATGCTGGTCTGTGACAGATGGGCGGCTCCGTCTGCCATGTGCTGATAGGTAGCTCCCAAATATAGTGGCATTTCCAGTTCCAGAGCGGGGATGGAAATTACACCGAAAATTTCATCGTCCAGACCGTATTCCCCCAGGGTAAAGGACGGTTGTTCGTAAGCCCACGGGTCACACAGGCCGGACTGTTTTTCTGCCCATATCTGCTGATTATAGGCTTCCATTGCAAGCCAAAGCTGTTCATGCTCCCGGGGCGGTTCTGTCGGCTCGGTGGGAGCCGTGGGATCGGTGGGGATGGTTTCTTCCGGCTCGGTGACAGTCTGTTGCTCAGTGCGCTCTATAAAGGACTGGGCCTCCTGCTGCATCTTCCAATCCACGATTGCCCCTTGGATATAGGGGTAGCTGAAGATCAGAAATCCGGCAAGGAACACGCAGACCATAATGGTGAGTAGGATAATTCTAACGACTTTTATGCCGACACCTCCGATACAGCCAGATAGCCAGCAGAACAAGGCCAATCAGTGCAACAATGCACAGACCCACAAGGATGCCCTTGTAATATTCCTGCTCCCATTTAGAAACAGCAGGCTGCTCTACAGGCTCGGTTTCTTCCACGATCTCCTCCGCTTCCTCATAAGGAATCCGGGTGCCCCGGACAAGGAGCCTATGGGTATTCACCGCATAGGGGGTGCAGGTAACAAGGGTATAATAATCGGCCCCGGTTTCAATTCCCAGATAGGTGGTATCATGGGGCAGCACAGTTTTGATTTGGTCAACTTGGTATGCCAGGGTTTCCCCCAGCACTTGCAGATAGAATACATCTCCGATTTTGAGCTGCGGCAGGTCGGTAAACATTTTGCTGCTTGCCAT
>JAGAMQ010000100.1 GCA_017624645.1 Oscillospiraceae bacterium | reverse complement strand
TCCTTTGTTCCCCAGGGGGGGATGCTCCTGCTGGACGGCATACAGGATCCGGGGAATCTGGGGACGATTCTGCGGACCGCAGATGCCCTTGAGATTCCGGTTGCCCTTTTGGAGGGGTGCGCAGACCCTTACAGCCACAAAACGGTCCGTGCCAGCATGGGCGCTGTATTCCGCACACAGGTGCAGCAGGTAAGCTGGGAGGCTGCTGCGGCAGCCTGCACTGAGGCAGGGATCCCCATAGCGGTAACGGCACTGACGGACCGGGCAGAGGATATCCGCCACACAGAGCTTTCCCAAATGGCGGTGGTCATCGGCAGTGAGGGACAGGGCGTTCGCAGTCAGATCATGGATACCTCCCAACGGCAGCTGATCATTCCCATGAGCAGCCGCTGTGAATCGTTAAATGCTGCGGTGGCAGCCACCATTGTAATGTGGCAGATGAAAAATTAAGGAATCGGGTGAGGAAACATGCTGATACATTGGATATGGTTTGCCCAGCTCCCGGGCATCAGCCAGCGGCAGAAGGCATCCCTGTTGCAGCGTGGATCCGAGCCGGAGGAATTGTTTTATGCCTCCAAAAGGACTCTGGAGCAGCTTCCGTGGCTGGACCCGTCCTGCGTAGCACCCTTGACCAACAAGGACCTGACGCAGGCGGAGCAGATCGAGAACACCTGCCGGCGTAAGCATATAAGGATCATAACCCAAAAGGAGGACGACTTTCCCAGCCGTCTTCGCAATATCAGCGATGCACCGGTGCTGCTTTATTGCATGGGCCGGATTCCGGATTTTTCCAGCCAACCGGTGATTGCGGTGGTTGGTACACGGAAGTCCACGCCCTACGGTATGACAACGGCCCGAAAAATGGCAAAGCAGATCTGCCAGGGCGGTGGTATGGTGATCTCCGGAGGAGCAAGGGGGATCGATACCAGCGCCATGGAAGGTGCGCTGGAAGCCGGCGGGAAAACCGTAGCGGTTTTGGGCTGCGGTGTGGACCGATCCTATCCAACCTGCAACAGAAATCTTTTTGTCACCGTAGCGGAAAACGGCTGCCTGCTGTCGGAGTATCCTCCCGGCACACCGCCGTCTCCGTGGAATTTTCCCCAGCGCAACCGGATCCTCAGCGGGATCGCCAATGGTGTGCTGGTGGTGGAGGCACCCAGATCCAGCGGAGCGCTGATCACTGCCCGGGATGCCCTGGAGCAGGGCAGGGATGTGTTTTCGGTGCCTGCCAATATCGATTATGTTTCCTGTGAAGGGAGCAATGCCCTTTTGCAGGAGGGGGCGCAGCCAGTGATGAGCGGCTGGGATGTCCTTAGGGAGTATGCACCCATGTATCCGGGGGTAGTTATGGACAGATCGTCCCAAGGGATGGAAAGCACTGCTCCTGCACCTGCCGTGGCAGAAGAGCCTGCCGACAAAAAATCCGTTGACAATCCTGCGACACTTTCGTATAGTGGCGTAGAGCAACATAACGCACCGTTAAGTGAAGAGGAGCAAAAGCTTTTATCTTGCCTGGACAGGCACCCTGTGGCAGTGGATGAACTGATCTGCCGTGTGGACATGCCGGCGGGGACGGTGCTGCGGCTGCTGACGGGACTTTCCCTGAAGGGCTTGGTGCAAAACCATCCCGGCAGGCGTGTGTCCGCTTCGCCGCAAAATCAGTAGTGGAGGAAGAATATGGCTAAAGGATCCAATCTTGTGATTGTGGAGTCGCCGTCCAAGGCGAAAACCATTGGAAAATATTTGGGGCCGGAGTATGTGGTCAAAGCCAGTATGGGTCACCTCCGGGACCTGCCCAAGAGCACCATGGGTGTGGATATTGAGGGGGGCTTTGTGCCTGAGTATGTCCCCCTTGAAAACAAGGCGGAGATCATCAGTGATCTGCGTAAGGCTGCAAAGGCTGCAGATACAGTCTATCTGGCAACTGACCCGGACCGGGAGGGGGAAGCCATCTCCTGGCATTTGCGGGAGCTGCTGGGACTTTCTGAGGAAAAGGCCCGTAGAGTGACCTTTAATGAGATTACCCAGCGGGTAGTTACGGAATCCATCCAGTCTCCCCGGGATATCAATACCGCCTTGGTGGATGCTCAGCAGGCCCGGCGTGTGCTGGACCGGATCGTGGGTTATCAGCTTTCTCCGCTGCTGTGGAAGAAAGTGCGCCGGGGTTTGTCTGCCGGGCGTGTCCAGTCTGTTGCTACCCGACTTGTGGTGGACCGGGAGAATGAGATCCGCTCATTCCAGCCCCGGGAGTACTGGTCCTTGGATGTGCTGCTGCAGCTGTGTGAGAAGCCCGGTTCCTTCAAGGCCCATTACCACGGGGAGGAGAAAAAGCGGGAGCTGGAAAATGAGCAGCAGGTGGATGAGATCATCCGGGATGTCGAGGGTAAGAAGTTTACCGTGAGTAATGTGAAGCGGGCGGATAAAAAGCGTACTGCCGCCCCTCCTTTTACCACATCCACCCTGCAGCAGGAGGCTTCCCGTAAGCTGAATATGACTCCTAAGCGCACCATGGCCATTGCCCAGCAGCTGTACGAAGGCGTGGATGTGATGGGCGAGGGCACGCTTGGTCTCATTACCTATATGCGTACCGATTCGCTGCGTCTTTCTGACGAGGCAATGGGTGCAGCGGCAGACTTTATCAAGTCCCGGTACGGCAAAGAGTACTACTACGGGAAGTTCCATGTGTTCAAGACTAAGGGAAGTGCCCAGGATGCCCATGAAGCCATCCGCCCCACCCATGTGGAACTGGATCCGGAGCGGATTCAGGGAAGCCTTACTAAGGAACAGTACCGGCTGTATAAGCTGATCTGGAGCCGTTTTCTTGCATCCCAGATGGCAAATGCCGTGTATGACACCGTTTCCATCGATTCTGTGTGCCAGGGTCATGTGTTCCGCAGCAGCCACCAGAGTGTGAAGTTCTCCGGCTTCCTTGCGGTGTATGAGGAAGGCAAGGATGATGAAACCGAGGCAGCGGGACAACCCCTTCCTGACCTGAAAGAGGGAGACGCGGCGATCGCTACCGATCTTGCCAAGGAGCAGCACTTTACCCAGCCGCCTGCCCGCTATACCGAGGCGACCCTTGTCAAAGCCATGGAAGAAAAGGGCGTTGGACGCCCCTCTACCTATGCTACCATCGTGTCTACCATTCAGGACCGTGAGTATGTGAACAAAGTGGATAAGCGGCTGATTCCCACGGCATTGGGGGAAGTGGTCACCGGGATGATGATGGACCATTTTAAGGATATCATCGATGTGGAATTCACAGCCAATATGGAAAGCCGACTGGACGATGTGGAAGCAGGCAAGCAGCAGTGGAAAGCGGTTCTGGGAGATTTCTATCAGTTCTTCCATCAGGAGATGCTGGATGCTGAGGCAGCGCTGGAGGGAGTACGGCTGAAGGTTCCGGATGAAGTCAGCGAGGAAATCTGCGAGGAATGTGGCAGAAACATGGTGATCAAGCTTGGCCGTTTCGGAAAGTTCCTTGCCTGTCCCGGCTTCCCGGAATGTAAAAACACCAAACCTATTGTGGAGAAGATGCCCGGTCGCTGCCCCAAGTGCGGAAGCACCATTCTGAAACGCAAATCCAAGAGAGGCTATGCCTATTACGGCTGCGAACGGGGTGCGGAGTGCGGCTTTATGACATGGGATGTGCCCACGGCGGAGGATTGCCCCACCTGCGGTCAGACCATGTTCAAGAAATCCGGAAGAGGCCGTAATAAGCCCTTCTGTATCAACGATGTCTGTGCCAATTTCCTTCCGGAGGATAAGCGTGGCTACTACAAGAAAGCTCAAACCAAAGCGGAGGATGTAGGTGAGGAAAAGAAGCCTGCATCCAAGAAGACGACCGCTAAGAAAACAGCAACCAAAAAGACAACTGCCAAAAAGACAGGGGGCAAAACAAAATGACACCTGTAAAAGTGATCGGCGCCGGACTGGCAGGGGCGGAAGCTGCATGGCAGCTTGCCCAGCGGGGATTGCAGGTAGAACTTTATGAGATGAAACCGGAAAAGAAATCCCCTGCCCACCATACCGACACCTTTGCCGAGCTTGTTTGCTCCAATTCTCTGCGGGGTGACCGGCTGGAAAATGCCGTGGGCCTTCTGAAGGAGGAACTGCGGCGGCTGGACAGTTTGATTATCTCCTGTGCCGATGGGACGCGTGTGGAAGCAGGTGGCTGCCTGGCAGTGGACCGGCAGGGCTTTTCGGATCTTGTGACCGAAAAGATCCGCAGCCATCCCAATATCACGGTTATTTCCCGGGAAATGACCCAGGTGCCGGAAGGACCGGTAATCGTCGCCACCGGACCGCTGACCTCGGATGCCTTGTCCCGGGCCATCGGGGAGTACTTTGGGGAAGACTATCTGCATTTCTTTGATGCGGCAGCGCCCCTTGTCACTGCTGAATCCATCGATATGGAAAAGGCGTGGTGGCAGTCCCGTTATGACCGGGGCACACCGGACTATATCAACTGTGCCATGGACAAGGAGGAGTACGAGGCGTTTTTGCAGGCACTGATCACAGCAGAGGAGGCTCCCGTCCATGGCTTTGAGGATAAGAATGTCTTTGAAGGTTGTATGCCCGTGGAGGTCATGGGCCGCAGAGGTCCGGATACTCTTCGCTACGGACCGTTGAAGCCTGTGGGTTTGACGGATCCCAAAACCGGCAAGGAGCCTTATGCGGTAGTGCAGCTCCGGCAGGACAATGCCTCCGGTACGGTGTTCAATCTGGTGGGCTTCCAGACTCACCTGAAATTCCCGGAGCAGAAGCGGGTCTTTTCCATGATCCCGGCACTGCGAAATGCGGAGTTTGTCCGTTACGGTGTAATGCACCGCAACACTTTTCTGCAGTCACCCCGGTTGCTGGATCGCTTCTACGCCGATCGGAGAAACCCTCTGGTGGCGTTTGCCGGACAGATGACCGGCGTAGAGGGGTATGTGGAAAGCGCTGCTTCCGGCTATCTGGCGGCTGTGGCCATGGCTGCAAGGGTGCAGGGAAGACCTATGCCCCAGTTTCCCAAGGAAACGGCCATCGGTGCGCTGGGACTGTACATCAGCGATGAAAGTGTACAGAATTTCCAGCCTATGAATATTAATTTCAGTATCATTGCGCCGCTGGAGCAGCGCATACGGAAAAAAGCAGAGAAAAACCTTGCCATTGCCAACCGGTCTTTGGAGATCATCGATGGGTTGGCAGCGCAGGGGGTATGATAGAAAGAGGTGTTACCATGAAAGTCATTCTTGACGCAATGGGCGGCGACCACGCACCGGAAGCACCGGTTATGGGTGCTTTGCAGGCGGCAAAGGATTTTGGCGCACAGATCACCTTGGTAGGTAAGGGAGAGGAGATTCTGGGCGTCCTCCGGGATCAGGGGATCGAGACTTTGCCGGCAGGGGTGGAGATCGCCAATGCTGAAGAGGTCGTGGATATGCATGATGATCCGGCCAATGTGATCCGGAAAAAGAAGAATTCCTCCATGGTCGTCGGACTGCGGATGCTCGCTGAGGGAGAGGGAGATGCCTTTGTTTCTGCCGGCAGTACCGGTGCGCTGCTGTCCGGTGCCACGCTGATCGTAAAGCGGGTCAAGGGGATTCGTCGGGCAGCCATGGGACCGGTTATGCCCAACAAGGCAGGGGGAAAGACGGTAATCCTTGATTGCGGTGCTAATGCCGAGTGTACTGCGGAGTTTTTGCTGCAGTTCGGTATCGTTGGTTCTCTGTATGCCAAGAAGTACTTAAAAGTGGATTCCCCCAGGGTAGGACTTCTGAACATCGGTACAGAGGATACCAAGGGTACCCCTTTGCAGAAGGAAGCATATGCCTTGCTGCAGGATGCATCCGGGCAGGGACTTATCAACTTTGTGGGCAATGTGGAAGCCAGAGATGTTCCTTTGGGTGCTGTGGATGTGGTGGTATGTGACGGCTTTTCCGGCAATGTGCTGCTCAAATCCATTGAAGGTACAGCCATGTTTATGGGCAGTCTGATGAAGCACCGGATCTTCAAACGTAATGCACTGTCTGCCATCGGCTACCTTTTCTGTAGAAAGGGTGTAGGTGAGGTGCTGAAGATGCTGGACTACCGTCAGATCGGCGGTACCCAGTTCCTGGGTATTACGAAGCCGGTGATCAAAGCCCACGGATCTTCCGATGCCTTGGCATTCCGCAATGCGGTGAAGCAGGCGATGGAAGCCGCAGACAGCGACATTTCTGTCGAGCTGGAGGACAGCCTGCGGCAGCTGAGTGTGAAGGAGACCTCCGATGATTAAGGATCTGGAAGCCGCTATCGGCTATCGATTTCAGAATATCACATTGCTGCAAAATGCCCTCGCCCATTCCTCTTATGCCAATGAGCGGTGGCACGACAGCCGCAAAAGCAACGAGCGCCTGGAGTTTTTGGGGGATTCGGTGCTGGGTATGCTGGTG